>DXFU01000025.1 GCA_019114305.1 Candidatus Hungatella pullicola
CCTTTATGCGTTTTGTTTCGCAACTAACATCATAAAGAAAAACGGTATGATTGGGAAGTAGGGATTTTCTCTGCTTCCCTTTTTATTTAGAAACCATTCCTATTTTTGCCAATGATAATTATACACTAACCCACTCAGGGTCCGTTCTGCCTCCATGAAACACGTTGGCCTGTTTGAAAGACAACTTTTCTGCAAATTAACATCTCGTAAACATTTCAGAATCAAAACAGAAATATCCCACGGTTAGACTAATGTCAACAAATCAATCAAACAACAGAAAGAGGTATTTATTATGAATAACAATGATCAGGAATTTCTCGTACAGAAGATTCGCACACAGTACACCGAAAAGCAGCATACAAAGCTGGACGCGCTGAAGGAGCTGGACGCTAAAGTTAAGCTTCCCGCCAATGTATTTGCTTATATTTTCGGCTCCCTTGGGGCAATTGTTATGGGCAGCGGCATGAGCCTTATTATGACAGATATTGGTTCTGTTATAGGTGTGGGAAATCCCATGGCCCCCGGTATTGCAATCGGCATTGCCGGTATGGTTATAGCCCTTGTAAATTATCCGGTTTACAAGGCCATTCTGGGCAGCCGCCGGAAAAAATATGCCCCTGAGATTATGAAGCTCAGCGATTCTATTATGAAACACCAATAAAAAGGAAAAGGAGAATCCAATATGATGAAAGAATTTTTTAAAAATGCAATGGAAGATATGAAGGAAAGCGCAAAAGCACAGCATCAGGTGGATAAGGCCCAGTTTGAAGCTGTCAAAGCAGAATCCAAAGCTCAATGGGAAGAAGCAAAAGCCAAGGGAAGGCCGGAAAACCGCAAGGCACTCCTGCAGGCTGCGCGGGAGGCACAGCTTGCTGATGCCCAGAAACGAATAAAAGCGGCAAAAGAACGGATGGAAGCTGCGCAAAATATGAAACAAAGCTAAAAGCAGAAACAAAACAGAAACATTTATGTGTTATAATCCTGAAAAAGGAGGTTGTTTCTGTGTTTCAAATATTAGTTGTAGATGATGATAAAGATTTAACTCATACAGTATGTTCTTTTTTAAATCAAAGCGGCTATGAGGCCACCGGCTGTTTAGACGCCGCAGCCGCCTACGATGCCATGTATAATAAAACCTTTGATCTGATCGTATCGGATATTATGATGCCGGGAACGGACGGCTTTGAATTTGTAAAAAATGTCCGGTTGCTCAATGAAAACATTCCCATTCTGTTTATGACAGCCCGGGATGATTTCGCAGCCAAACAAAAAGGATATCGTATAGGCATTGACGACTATATGATAAAGCCCATTGATTTAGACGAGCTGTTTCTTAGAATCGGAGCTCTTCTGCGTCGGGCAAAGATCTCAGCCAGCCGGAAAATCCAGGTAGGCAACTTCGTCATGGACGCAGATGAACATACTGCATATCTGGGGCAGGAGGAAATCCCTCTCACCGCCAGAGAATTCAGTCTTTTGTATAAGCTGCTTTCCTATCCCAAAAAAACCTTTACCCGCAGCCAGCTGATGGATGAATTCTGGGATGCCAACACAGACACAGCGCCCAGGGCAGTAGATGTGTATATGACTAAGCTTCGCAGCAAATTAGCTGACTGCGATGCGTTTGAAATTGTAACCGTTCATGGTTTAGGATATAAGGCGGTAATCAAATGAACGAAAACAAGAAAAAACCGCCCAGCCTCAGCTGGCTGTTCTCCCTTCAAAGATACTTTTCCTTTTTCATCCTCATGGCCTTTGTCATCAGCTGCTGTATGCTGCTTTTTTTAAATGAACTGGCAGATACCACAGGCATCGAACTGACAGAAGAAAAGGTGGAATATGCGGCAAAGATCACATTTGTCAATATTCTGTTTCTCAGCCTGCTGTGTACCGTTATTGACGGAATCCGCCGAAAATTTATGGTAGGACGTCCCGTACGTCAGATTATAAGGGCTGCTGACCAAATTATGAAGGGAAACTTTTCTGTGCGCATTCCTCCCTTTCACAGTTTGGAAACTGCCGATGGATTTGATGTAATCGCCGATTATTTCAACAAAATGGCACAGGAGCTTTCCGGTACGGAAACTTTGCGTACGGATTTTATTGCCAATGTATCCCATGAGCTGAAAACTCCTCTGGCTGTCATTCAAAATTACGGAACTCTCCTGCAGCAGCCGGAACTATCGGAAGAAAAAAGACTGGAATACGCAAAAGCTGTCACCAACGCCTCCCGTCGGCTGGCCAGTCTCATTACCAACATTCTGAAATTAAATAAACTGGAAAATCAGCAGATCTATCCCCGATCAGAAAAATACGATCTTACAGAGCAGCTTTGCGAAAGCCTTCTCCAGTTTGAAAACATATGGGAAAAGGAAGAAATTAACATTGAAACGGATCTGGAAGACGGCGTTGCCATTTATGCTGATGAGGAACTCCTGTCCCTTGTGTGGACTAACCTGCTGTCCAACGCCTTTAAATTTACCCCGGCCGGCGGCACTGTCTCCCTTTCTTTAAAGGCAGATCAGCAATATGCCGTAATCACGGTAAGGGATACAGGCTGCGGCATGACACCAGAAACTGGAAAGCATATTTTCGAAAAATTTTATCAGGGAGATACTTCCCATGCCACTCAGGGAAATGGATTAGGTCTTGCTTTGGTAAAACGGGTGGTTGACATTCTTTGCGGTGAGATCGAGGTCCAAAGTATTCCCGGAAAAGGGAGCACCTTCACGGTAAAAATAAAAAGGAGGCCGGATGAAAACCTTTAAAAAAATAGGGAAAGCCCTTTTATTTCCCCACAAAGCTGTGCTGATTCCCCTTGTTCCCCTGTCTGCGGCTCTCCTGATCTATTCTTTGGGTTTTCCTGACACGGAGGAGCGAATCAAATATCCCGCCTATGCTGTGTCTGCATACACACTCACTGCTTTGTGCTGCAGCCTTCCGTCCTGTGTCAGATTCTTCCGTCATATAAAAACGGAAAACAGGTATTTGGCCCGCTATTTTTCCGACACACACCTGAGAGTCAGCATTTCTCTGTACGGCTCCGTAGCCATTAACACAATTTATGCCTTTTTTCAGATGGCCCTGGGCATTTATCATGGCTCTCTTTGGTTTTACTCCATGGCAGCATATTATCTGATTTTGGCTGTCATGCGGTTCTTTCTTCTCCATTACACCAGGACTCATAAACCGGGATTGGACCGGCTGGCAGAGCTGTGCTGGTACCGCTTCTGCGGCGGAGCGCTGATGATTATGAACCTTGCCCTGGCCGTCATTGTATTTTACATCACATGGCAGAACCGCACCTTTCACCATCACCAAATTACCACCATTGCTATGGCTGCATACACATTTACCGCTTTTACAATGGCAATTGTCAACATGGTAAAATACCGCCGATACAAAAGCCCGGTCTACTCAGCAGCCAAGGCTGTCAGCTTTGCATCTGCGATGGTTTCCATGCTGACCCTGGAAACGGCTATGCTTACGGCCTTCAGCGAAACAGGACAGGAAAACTTTCGGCAATGGATGACCGGCTGCTCCGGGGCAGCGGTAACCCTGACCATCTTTATACTGGCCGTTTTTATGATTGTAAAATCCTCAAAAGAGCTGAAACTCCTTAAGGGAAAGAGCCCCCAGCTATAAAAAACATTTCACTCCAACAGCAATTTTGCATACTTCCAAAAACAGACAGAAAGGAGAAATCCACTATGGACACTGAAAATCACAGGGAAGGATTCACCTATACTTATTCCGCCAAAGAACAGGAAGAACTGAAAAAAATCCGTCAAAAATACATGCCGCCGGAGGAAAATAAAATGGAACAGATCCGCCGGTTGGATGCCTCTGTAACCAGAAAAGGAACCATTGCCTCCCTGGCAGCGGGCATTGCAGGAGCCCTGATTCTGGGAACTGGAATGTGCTGCTGCATGGTATGGGGCGGTTTTCTGTTTATTCCTGGTATTATTCTTGGAATCGCGGGAATCCTTCTCACTGCCGCAGCTTATCCTATTTACAACCGGGTAGTGAAAAAAGAGCGGGAGAAAATCGCCCCTGAGATTATGCGCCTTACTGAGGAGCTTATGAAATAAGGAAGGTTATGAAACCATCTTCTTACTTTTCAGGAGAAATAATATATTTTCCCTGTGCCCGAAGTTCCGGTTTGCTCAGTATATCTTCCAGCTTATCAAGACCGGCTACCTGACAAACCATGCTGCTCACATCAAGGCGTCCGGAATCAATTAAATCCAACGCTCTCTTCTGGGTATAGGGATTGATATAGGACGCCTTTAATTCCAGTTCTTTCTGGAAAATCTGGAAGGGCTTTACCGAAATCACTTCATCTGGTTTTGTAAGGCCAAACATCATTACCACCGCCTTGTTTCCCGCAATGTGAATCGCCTGCTCAATGGTAGATGGATGTCCCACGCATTCAATCACCGTATTAATCCATGTCATACCTTCTTCTTTCAGCCGAACTTTTGCATTTTCCCCAACGGGATCAATACAGATATCCGCTCCCAGCCTTTTCCCGACTTCCCGTTTGCTTTCAACCGGCTCAAGCAAAGCTATTTTTGCCGCTCCGGCCAATCTGGCCAGCTGTACCATAAGCAGACCAATCATTCCGCCTCCAATCACAGCCACCTGATGCCCCGGCTGAATTTCACACAGATCAATGCCGTGAAGGCAGCAGGCAACCGGTTCTGTCATAGCTCCCTGCTCAAAGGTTGTATGTTCCCCAAGCTTATAAATCTGTCTGACATTGACGGCGCAGTACTCTGCAAAACCGCCGTTCACTGTAGTTCCATACCCCACCATGTGCTCACAGTAATGGGCAAATCCTTTCCTGCATGGATCACATACTCCGCAGTAGCAGTTAGGGTCAATGCAGACTCTGTCGCCAGCTTTGTAATTGGATACATTCTCGCCCACCTGAACAATCACACCGGCAAACTCATGTCCCAGAATGGTAGGCGGCGTTACTTCTGCAGCTCCTTTATCCCCCTCATAAATGTGTACATCCGTACCGCACACGCCGCAGGCTTTTACCCGAATCAAAACATCCTCCGGTCCAACCTCAGGCATTTCATGCTCTTCCACTCTTAAATCATGCTTTCCATAAAATACTGCGCTTCTCATCTTCCCTTACCTCCATATTTCTTCGGCACCAGAGTATGTTCCTCTGCCTGTCATTTTGGGATTCCCATTTCAAACTTTCTATTTTCATTTTGACTTACGCTTATGTTTCAATCATAAGTTATATGATATAGTTATTTTCTAAATACGTCTATTGAACAAAACCACAATTTTTAAAAAATTTTTTAGGAATTTTCCACAAGATCTTTGTGGGAAACGTTTTATTTGTTATAATACATTTGTTTCTTAAACATATGATATAACTAAAAGTAACGGAAAGGATCCTGTCATGAACGAGGAAAAAGGTATTACCACCATATCTTTAAAACAAATCAACAAAGAAAAGGTGTATCAGTATATTTATCGTCACAAACAAACATCTAAGCTTCAGATTGTACAGGAGCTGCAAATGGGTTTATCCACAGTCAGCCAAAATCTTACTTCACTGGAAAAAGAAGGCCTAATAGAAAGAAAGGGTTCCTTTGAGTCTACCGGCGGGAGGAAAGCGCAAATCATTCAGATTGTCCCTGATTTTAAACTATCCATAGGACTTGGAATCCTGAAAAATATGTTTCACATTGTAGCCGTTAACCTGTACGGCGAGACTATCGCATCGGATACCATATTTCTTCCTTACAGCGACAGGGACGAGTATTATGATGAAGCGGCAGCGCACGTGGAACGGTTTATCCGGAACCACTGCTCTTCCCCAGATAAAATAATTGGAATTTCCATTGCCACCCAGGGTCTTACCTCTCCTGACGGTTCCTTTGTAACCTATGGAGCCATTATGAAAAATTCTCAAATGAAACTGTCAGATTTTTCCCTACGTCTGCCCTACCCATGTCATCTGGAACATGATTCCAAGGCTGCCGCCTATCTGGAATTATGGAACCACAGAGACCTTGACAGCGCTGTAGTGTTTCTGCTGAATCGAAATCTGGGCGGCGCTGTCATCACAAACTCCACCGTTCACCAAGGAATTTCCATGCACAGCGGCGCACTGGAACATATCTGCGTAAACCCGGACGGACCGGTCTGCTACTGCAAAAATCGTGGCTGCCTGGAAACTTATTGCTCTGCCAATGCACTGGAATCTATTTCCGGAATGCCAGCCAAAGATTTTTTCCCGGCCCTTCGGTCAGGAGGCCATATAAATTTAGAGCAAATATGGGCAGATTATTTAAATCACCTGGCTTTCGCAGTGAGAAACCTGAATATGGTTATAGACAGTCCCGTTATCCTAAGCGGATATTTGGCGCCATATTTTGAAAAACAGGATATGGTTTATCTCCTTGAGCAGGTTAACGGATGCAGTCCGTTTCCTATGAAAAAAGAACAGTTTATCATCGGCACTCACGGGCAATTAGCCCCTGCCGTTGGAGCCGCTTTATATTACGTAAAAGAGTTTATCGGAGACATTTCCATGCACACATCAAAGATTGTATCATGTTCCTAATCCAATATGCCAAAAGCAAAGGAGGTACGAAAGACAAACGTACCTCCTTTGGCTTTTCTGTCCTATTCATTTCCGGAAGAGAGACCGGGGTCTCACTTAGATAAAGATACCACATCATTCCCACGTCGACTTTTGCTCAACCGATACAGCCGGAGGGCTGGATAACAAGAAAAGGCGATATGCACCCCGTGGAGGGGTAGCATATCGCCTTTTCTTGTGGGGGCCAAAGGGGGCAACGCCCCATTTGGCACACGACTTTGCGAAGCAAAGTGTAGTGTGTTATACGCTCTGTCGGCGTTGCCGTGAAAACGCCGTTGCCGCCGGGGAAGGCAAGGGCATTTGAAGCGGCAGGAAAACAGGGCTGTGCTTGCGTGGCGTGGAGCCGCACTCTCTTTCACTTGGAAATGTTTACCCTCTCAAAATCGAAATGGGCGGGAAGCCATTTTAGGGCTTTCCCGCTTTGCTACATGACTACCCGCCTATAACATCTGCTTATAAATCCGTTTGGATAAAGTGAACAGTGGAGGTGTCCCAGTATTTTTTGTAGACCCGGCTTTCGTTGCCGTCAAGGTTGACCTGGTACATCCGGAACGTCAACAAAATATTTTTGGGCTGCCACTGTTCCTCGTAAGAATATTGGTACTTCTCTTGCCGATAAATCAAAATTTACAGATTCATTTCATCGACAATAGTTGCAGGCTTTGCGGTCATTTCTACCCAGGCCGGAATGAAGCCGCTTTTAACGGCATTTCTAACAGACCTGATATTAGACCAGGCCGTACAATAAAATGGAACTTTGTTCCTGCTTAGTATTTCTTTTGCGAGCGTACTTGTCAGTGCAGAAGCAATTCCCTGTCGTCTGTATTTCGGCAGAACATCTACGCCGATCTGCCACATATCCTCACAATCTGCGGAACAGGCGGCTAATCCAACCAGTGTATTTCCATCGTATGCGCCGACTCCGAGAACGTCCAAATGCTTGCGATTTTTGCAAAGAGCATTGCTCCATTCTGGCATATACAATTCCCTAAAATCCCCCTGTTTCAGTATGCGTGTTTTATAGGCGCAAGAAAGAATTGGTATCCTGCTTATGTCCGGCAGATAATATTCTGCCATAAAACATATTTTATGACCTTTTTCCATTAGCCGTTCATTTAGCCAATTTATATTGGGTGTTTCAAAACAGTGATAAAATTCAAATTTTCCTATATATTCGGATACTATATCTAAGGTTTCATTTATTGAAGCTGCTACAATATTATTTCCATAGGAAACAAAATTACAGGTAATTGGCTCTTTCAGATATTTGCGGGCGTTCTTTCCCAATTTTAAGGGAAAAGCAACATTTCTATTTGACATAAAGTCCTTCTTGCAGCACCCAATGTCCTCTGCGGACTGCCCCATAGCAATTTCCATCATTTCATGATTTGTCATAAGTTGATCTCCATATTATATCGGCTCGGTAAATTTCAGGTTCTTATTACCTTATTTCCTCCCCCGCTGTGGGTTCGGATTTTTCATCAAGTCCGACTTCTGTGCAATCTTTTTCAGCCACTTCTTTTCTCCGTCTGACAGTTTCTTCAAATTCAATTTGAGCCGCTTACAGATAAAAGCCAAAGACGCTTGTTCCGGGTCGCTGTCCGGGCTGGCGGTTTCCTCTGCGATCTGTAAAAAATCTTCCAAAGGGTTGTCCTCCGGGACGCTGAAAAAATCGTCCTTATGGGCTTCCCGCAGGTCGAGGGCTATCTTGTTTATGTCCTGCTGTATCACATAGCGGCAAAAGCTGTCGTCGTCAATATGGGCGGCGATAAGCTGTCGCAACTGCGGGTCGGTCAAGCCGGGATTGTGCTGTTTCATAATTGTTGCACTCACAACGTCCACGATGGCGTTTGCACTCTGCGCCTATTTGCCAGCGATACCGTTTACATAGATTTCAAGGTCAGCCATAAGCCGAGGGAAATCCGGGTGTGTCGCCAGTTCATATAAGAGGGAATTATCCACCAGTCCACTTTTCAATAGTTCAATCATATCATCACTCAAACGCAGGTCTGCAAGATCGGCGTTTGGGTGATTTTTCGTTTCAGACCGGCCCAGCAGCTAGTCAACGGTCACTTCATAAAACTTTGCCAACTCAATAAGGGCATAGTGGCTGATGTCTTTGAACTTCTCCCCCTCATAACTGCCCAAAGCAGACTTGGAGAGATGGGTCTGCTCCGCAAGCTATTCCAGCGTCAAGCCGCGCTCCACACGCAGATCTTTTAATCGTTCGGGTATGGATAGTTCCATGCTCTACCTTCTTGTCTGCTCGATAAATGGGAATTTGCTGATTTACTTATCTTTTTCTTCATATGGTTTATTCCAAGAGCCAATTTCAACTAGATTTCCTTCGGGGTCAGCAATATAACACGTTCTTTGCCCCCAAGGTTCAGTTGTTGGAACCAATACTGATACTGCACCCTTAGCTATTGCTTTTTCATATTCCAAATCCATCTAATCTCATAATATTTTCCTCCATAAATTCCGATTTGTCACTCTGTACTTATCATTTTGCCACAATTCCGAGAGCGTGGAAATAGCCTGTTTTTTAGGCCAATTTCCTACCTTTCAACCCTTTGTAAATTTCAGTAGATATGTTCTGTCACAGGCTTTTTATGGTCAGTCCTGGTCTGGCTGCCCTGGAGACGCAACACCCGGAAAGTACAAAAATCAAGCACTTTTCAAGGGTCAGTCCTGAACCCTTGACATCAAAACTACGGTCTCTACATGAGTACTCATTCCGAACATATCGCAGCCTCTTACCCTTCTCACCTCATACCCGTTTTCAGCCAAATACTTTAAATCCCTGGCCAGTGTAGCAGAATCACAGCTTACATACACCACCTTCTCCGGCGCCATGCGCACAATGGTTTCCAGACATACAGGATCACAGCCTTTTCTTGGCGGATCCACTACAATTACATCAGCGTAAAGCTGATGTTTCTCATATTGCTCCGGCAGTACCTCTTCTGCCTTTCCCACAAAAAACTCCACATTTTCAATTCCATTCAAAGCAGCGTTTTCCCTTGCGTCATCAATGGCCTGGGGTACAATCTCCACGCCCAGTACCTTTTTTGCCCTTTGGGCCAGAAACAGGGAAATGGTTCCAATGCCGCAATACAAATCCCAAACGGTTTCTTTTCCGGTAAGGCCTGCAAATTCCAGAGCTGTTTTGTAAAGCTTTTCTGTCTGAATGGGATTCACCTGATAGAAAGACAGTGGTGAAATCCTGTACTTCACCTCTCCAATATAATCTGTAATAAAACCTGGGCCATAAAGATTTTTCACTTTTGTCCCCATAATAACATTGGTTCTTTCCAGGTTTACGCACAGAGAAATACTGGTCATGCCGGGAACAGACAACAAGCCTTTCACAAATTCCTCTTCATGGGGAATTTTGTCTCCGTTAATAACCTGACACACCATCAGTTCTCCCGTCCTAAAACCTTTTCGGATTAAAGTATGGCGAAACAGTCCCTCATGGGCTTCCTCCTGGTAAGGCCTTATGTGAAAGCGTTCCATATACTCCCGAATGATTCCAAGAACCTGCCTGTTTTCCTCCACTCCCAGAAGGCAGTCCTCATTCTCAACAATACAGTGTGTCCTTCCCGCATAAAATCCGGTGATAATCCGCCCATCCCGGCTGACTCCCCATGGAAACTGCGCCTTGTTCCGGTATCTCCAGGGATTTTCCATACCCATTACCGGCTCCATGGGAACATGGCCAAAGCCGCCGATTCTGGTAAGATTATTATAAATCTTTCTCTCCTTATACCGCAGCTGCTCCTCATAGGACATTGCCTGAAGCTGACAGCCGCCGCACTGACGGGATACAGGACATAACGGCTCTGTTCTCTTATCAGAAGGTTTTAAAATCTTCTCCAGTTTTGCAAATCCATAGGATTTTTTCACCTTCATGGCCTTAGCCTCAATCTGGTCTCCCATAACCGCATCCTTCACAAACCAGGTAAATCCCTCTGTCTTACCGATTCCTTCCCCGTTTTCGCTCATATCCTCAATTTCCAGACGAAATCTATCATTTTTCTTCCACTCTGTCATTTTCACTCTCCTATTTTCTATGTTTGCAATCCAATTTATCTGATCTCCATAAACCCAATGGTTTAAATAACCTCATCATTTTCCTTACTCTGAACATTCTGCTTCTTTTAGAATTACACTCTAATTTTAACGTAAAACCGTACTTTTTCAAAGCGCTTTCTTACGGAACACGCAGCCTGAAACAGATATGGTCCCCGCCTGTCAAACGATATACCGCCATTTCATAAAAAGGCTGCTCCGATCAGCGCCTGCGCGCTTTTCGGAACAGCCTTTCTCCCCAATGGATGTTTGCCTTATCTGCCTCTGGAATTGGCTTTTTCCATATGAATATTTTTTCCTTTAATCTTTACATCTTTCATGGCCCTTAAGACTGCGTCTGCGTTTTCCCTTGGAACTTCCACAAACGTATATTTATCATACATATCAATACTTCCTACCATCTTGCCAGGTATTCCTGACTCTCCGGCCACAGCGCCCAAAATATCTCCAGGCTTTACGTTTTGATTTTTTCCAATATTGATAAACAGACGGGCCATATCCTCTCTTCCGCTTTCATAACGGCTGTTTCTTCCGCTGTTTCGTCCTCTGCCCCGGCTTCTGTCTCCATAGCCTCTGTCCAGATCATCCAAAGATCTTGGCTCTCTGGTGTCAATAATATCTTCATTTTCCTCGCCCATCATCATCTTAAGCAGGGCCGCGGCAAGATCAAGGGCAGTACAGTCTTCCTCCAGAAGCTTTTTCTCAATAATGTTTACCATTTCGCTTAAATCCGTATCTCCAATGGTATTCGCCACATTTTCCAGAATTTTATCAACTTTAATGGCAGTGACGTCATCCAGAGACGGAATTGCCTGCGGAATGATTTTTGTTTTGCAGTAGCGCTGAATATCCCGAAGCTTATAAACCTCTTTTCCCACTGCAAAGCTAAAGGCAATTCCTTCCCTTCCTGCTCTTCCCGTACGGCCGATTCTGTGAACATAATACTCATCATCCTGGGGAATATCGTAATTAAAAACAGCCTCAACATCATCTACGTCAATTCCTCTGGCTGCCACATCGGTAGCCACCAGAATCTCTGTTTTTCCGTTGCGGAAACTGTTCATCACACGATCTCTCTGAACCTGTTTCAAGTCTCCGTGAAGCCCTTCCGCAAAATACCCCCTTCCCTGGAGAGCCTGAACCAGCTCATCCACCTGCTTTTTGGTATTACAGAAGGCTACGCTCAGCTTAGGAGCATACATATCCAGAAGACGGCACATAACCTCCACCTTTGTCTTGGGCTTTACCTCATAATAATACTGAGTCACCTTAGGAACCGTCAGCTCTTTTTTTACTACCTTCACAGTCACCGGATCCTGCTGAAATTTTCTGGCGATCTCCATAATAGCCGGAGGCATGGTAGCAGAAAACATAATGGTCTGACGCTCTTTTGGAAGCTGGCTTAAGATTGTTTCCATATCCTCCAAAAATCCCATATTCAGCATTTCGTCCGCCTCATCCATAATAACGGTATGGACATGATCAAATTTCACGGTCTTTCTGCGCATATGATCCATCACACGTCCGGGAGTTCCTATGATTATCTGAGTTCCGTCTTTCAAAGAACGGATCTGTCTTACTATATCCTGTCCGCCGTAAATCGGGAGTACCTTCACACCGTGCATATATTTAGCAAGCTTCCGGATTTCATCTGCCACCTGAATTGCCAGTTCTCTGGTTGGACAAAGAGCTATAGCCTGAAGCTTTTTCACCTTTGGATCTACCTTCTGAAGCAGGGGGATTCCAAACGCCGCTGTTTTACCTGTACCAGTCTGAGCCTGACCGATAATATCCCTTCCCTCCATCTGAACCGGAATCGCCTGAGTCTGAATGGGGGAAGCCTCCTCAAATCCCATGTCCGCCACTGCTCTCAGAATTCTGTCATCTAACTGTAACTGCTCAAATTTTAAAGTCTCCATAAAGTTGATAATCCTTTCTCATTGCCTGCCGGGTTCTTATGTTGCCGACGGCCGCACTCACTTTCCGCAAAAAAACGAGAGGAATCAAGGTGCGTCTTCAGACCTTTATCCTCTCGTTTCACACAGGAGTTAACTATAGCAAAGGTACCAGATTCTGTCAAGGCCTTCTTTGCCAAACCATTCTCTCCCAGACATGGCTCCGTTCCATAGAAAGCAGTCATACTCCCTTTTCTTTTACATAAAATATAATCTTGGTTATATATTCCGTTTCATCGTGGGATGTAATATAGTCATTAATGCAAAACTCATAAGAGTCAGATATAATTTCCAGGCAGTGAGTCCGGCAATAATCCAGCAGCTTTTCATAGGACCTGCCGATAGACAGATAGTCTCCGATATGATAAATACCTGCACATTTACCAGCAGGCAATTTTTTAATATTGCCCGCTTTATCCGTCTTCTCAATAGGCAGAAAAGCCAATGAAGCTTCTGTAAAACGGCCTTCGTTAATACGTTGAAGGGGAACCACCACGCCGCTCTCAAAAAAAATGGGAAGCTGGTTTTGAAATGAATCTGAAAAACACTGTTTGGTGGCAATGCTGATCTCTCTCAGTGTGTAAGGCTTTTCCACCTCTCGAAACAGAATATACTGATCTTCCATATCTTCCAGCACCACAGTATCTTCTTTCTGTCTGTATATTTTAGAACATTCCATCTGATCACATCGATGGGTCACTCTGCTTCGAATCAGATTCAGCTCCTGAATCTTCTGATCAATAACAGAAAGCTGTTTTCGGAAGGCGGTCAAACTGCTGTCAATATTATAATTCTGCATATGTTCCTTAATTTCATTTAAGGAAAATCCTATTTTTTTCATAATCAGAATTGTATCCAAATAGTCAATCTGCTTGGGACTGTAATAACGGTACCCGTTGTCCGGATCTACATAAGCAGGGCGAAATAATCCGATTTTATCATAATAAATCAAAGTCTGTTTGGATATATTCTGATATTTTGACACTTCTCCAATAGAAAATAAATTCTTCACCATTCCCTCCTTGACAATATAGTTACTATATCCTTTATTATATCCATATCACAAGCTAAAACGCAAGGAGGTCTTACTATGTCAAGAAAACACCTGTCCATTTTCATCAGAAAAGCGGCAGATGGATTATCTTGGAAGAGAATTATTTTAATTATAATGGGAGCTGCCATCTGTTCTTTCGGTATCCACAACATACACCAGCGGACGGGTATCACTGAGGGAGGCGTTATGGGGCTGATGCTTCTTGTTGAGCATTGGTTTCACATTTCCCCTGCCTTGATCACACCAGTCCTGGATCTTTCCTGTTATCTGCTTGCCTTTCGGTATCTGGGAGGTAATTTTATTAAACTGTCCGTTATCGCTACCTCCTGTGTTTCCCTTTTCTATAAGATTTGGGAACTCTTTCCGCCAATGCTGCCTGATCTGTCCGGCTATCCGCTGCTGGCTGCCGCAGGAGGAGGACTCTTTGTGGGAATAGGCGTTGGAATCATTGTTCGGCAGGGCGGATCAAGCGGAGGCGATGATGCCCTGGCACTGGCTATTTCCCGTATTACCCGCTGGCGTTTATCCCGGTCCTATCTTTTTACTGACCTGGTGGTTTTAGGGCTTTCTCTCACTTATATACCCTTGACAAAAATTATTTATTCCGTTATCACAGTTACTCTTTCCTCATTTCTTATCGACCGCATACAAACCGTGGATCCTTATGAATTGATTCGTTTTTTTAGAGAAAAAAAGGAAACTGTAGGTTTGAACAAATTTTTACATCAAAAAGAAGCAGATAAAATTTTATGATCATTCAAAGGGCTGCAGTATTTGTGACAAAAAGTCGCAGATACTGCAGCCCTGATCATATTACTATTTTATACCAGCGCTCTTTTAGATGGTTCCATCCCAAGTGCTGACCTCAGTACTGGTCTTCTCTTCTTCTGTAAACCAATGGCTGGTTACGCACTTGCTCTCTGTGTAGAAGCGCATACCGTCTTTTCCAAGAGTATGAAGATCACCAAAGAATGAGTCCTTATGTCCGGAGAATGGGAAGATTCCTACAGGAACAGGAATTCCTACATTTACTCCAACCATTCCGCCGTGGGTTCTGGCTGCAAATTCTCTTGCAAAGTAGCCATTCTGAGTAAAGATAACAGAACCGTTGGCAAACGGATTGTTGTTCATCACAGCAAGTCCTTCCTCAAAAGTCTTTACTCTCTTGATACACAGAACCGGTCCGAAGATTTCTCTGGTACCAATTGTCATATCTTCTGTTACATGGTCAAAAATAGTCGGTCCAATGTAGTAGCCGTTCTCATAGCCTTCAACCTTCACATTTCTTCCATCCAGAACCAGCTGGGCACCCTCATCAATTCCTGTCTGAATCCAGGAAAGAATTCTTTCCATATGCTTCTTATTTACTACAGGCCCAAGCTTAGATGTCTTGTCATAAGCAGGTCCTACCTTCAGATTCTTGGAAAGCTCTACCAGCTTGGCAACCAGCTTATCTGCAATGTCCTCCTCAGCAACTACAACTGGAAGAGCCATACATCTCTCGCCGGCGCAGCCGAAAGCGGAGTTCATAATACCGGCTGCGGTTCTGTCAATAGGAGCGTCGCGAAGCACCAGGGCATGATTCTTCGCCTCACAGAGAGCCTGAACTCTCTTGCCATGAGCAGCCGCTACAGAATAAATATGTTTTCCAACCCCAGTAGTTCCAACAAAGGAAACGCCTCTGATATCCGGATGCGTCAGGAAAAGCTCAGCTTCATCTCTGGTACAGGTAACAATGTTCAGAACGCCGTCAGGAAGTCCGGCTTCCTTATACAGTTCGGCGAAACGCAGGGCGGTTCTTGGAGTAAAGCTGGCAGCCTTTAATATCATACAGTTACCTGTGGCAACACACATAGGAGTCATCCACCCCATAGGAATCATAGCCGGGAAGTTAAAAGGAATGATTCCGGCAAATACGCCAAGGGACTCTCTGTAAAGAACTGTGTCATATCCACTGGATGCATTCATAATAGATTCACCCATCATCAGGCTGGGAGCGGAACATGCCAGTTCTGTTCCTTCTTTTGCTTTGAGAACATCTCCTGCCGCTTCATTCCATACCTTTCCATGCTCCTCAGCAACCAGATAGGTCAGCTCATCCATATGCTCCTCAATCAGCTCTCTCAGCTTATAGAGGACCTGAACTCTCTTAAGAACCGGCACTTTTGACCAAGTCTTGTAAGCTTCCTTTGCAATAGCGATAACCTCTTCAATTTCCTCTTTGGTACAGCAGGGAACCAGAGCAGTTACCTCTCCTGTACTTGGATTAACCACCTCATTGTACTTGTCAGTCTTTGACTCAATAAACTTTCCACCTGCAAAATACTTTAACTTCTCCACGTAAAAACCTCCGCTTTCTATGGCTAAACGTCTTGCTCCATGTCCGGGAATCTGCCGGACAGACAGATTCCCTCCTATACTTTTTGCTTTTTCTTCTCTTTACAGGCCTGTCTTTTCCGCAATAAAGGCTCTCGCCATCTTTGCATATTTAAATGGATTTGCCTTTGCCGGATCCTGCTCTGCCTCAACCAGCAGCCAGCCTTCATAATTCATCTTTTCCAGTTCAGCAAATACAGCGTCAAAATCTACATCCCCGTCTCCAGGTACTGTAAATGTACCTTCTCTTACAGATTTTAAGAAAGACCATTTCCCCTCAGTAGCCTTCTTAACAACCTCACTTCTCACATCCTTTAAGTGAACGTGACCGATTCTCTCCGGATATTTCTTAAGAATATACAGAGGATCCTCTCCATCAAAGGAGAAATGTCCTGTATCATAGCAAAGGAACACATATCTTGGATCTGTATTATCCATCAAACGCTCTGTCTCAGCAATGGTCTGAACGCCGGTTCCCATATGATGATGGAAGCAAAGCTTAAAGCCTCTGTCTGCAGCAATTTTCCCCAGCTTATTTAATCCCTCGCAAACCTTCTGCCACT
Source organism: Candidatus Hungatella pullicola (assembly GCA_019114305.1). Lineage (GTDB taxonomy): Bacteria > Bacillota > Clostridia > Lachnospirales > Lachnospiraceae > Hungatella_B > Hungatella_B pullicola. The sequence continues at coordinate 16,678 of DXFU01000025.1, forward strand.
CTTCCTCTGTAAAGTGAACTTTGTTATCAAAAATAGACAGATCTTCATTCCCCTGAACAGAATAACTCTGCTCAGAAACGTTAATCCTGTCAGCCCCCATGGCCTGAAGATAATCCAGCTCCTTCACAAATTCCTTCTCTGTCTCTTCATATGGCTTAGTAGCCAGGAAAGAAGAAAACCACTTGCTGGCAATTCTCATCCCTCTCAAATCCAAAGCTTCCTTTAAAACAACAGGATCTTTTGGATACTTATTACCTACTTCACAGCCAGTGAAACCAGCCAGAGCCATTTCACTGATACACTGCTCAAACGTATTCTCCCCTCCCAATGCGGGCATATCATCATTGGTCCAGCCAATGGGAGCAATTCCTAACTTTACTTTAGCCTTGTCAAACACCGTTATCTCCTCCTTTGCTTTTACGCTTCCTGAAATTTACTTTTATTCCATTCCGGCTCCTCTCTTCCCTCTTAATGTCACATCTTGTTCTGCCTGGAAAAGAGGCGGCCGGTTTGTGTCATTTTATTAATATTTTCTGGCGTTCTTTACATGTTCCATGCGATTTTCGTAAGCCGCACGCACCTTCTCATTGCTGCCTACAGGACCCACTCCTACATGCCACCAGGAATCATAGCCGTCAGTCATAGATTTTGGAAGAACCTTAATATCAATCAATACAGATCTCTCCTGCTTCTTAGCATCTTCCAGAGCATCTTTTAACTCATTCATGGTTTTTGCGGTATAAGTTACCATACCGTAGCCTTTTCCAATCATAGCAAAATCTGTAGGAATCAGTCCGCCGTTCTGTTTTCCGCTTTCCTCGCTGCGGTAGCGGAACATAGTGGCAAGGCTGTCAATGCCGTTGCTCATCTGCAGATTATTGATGCAGCCGAAACCGCAGTTATCAAACAGCAGTACGGTAATCTTTTTATTCTCCTGGAGAGCGGTGGCGATTTCTGAATGAAGCATCATAAACGCTCCGTCTCCTACCATGGCGTAGCATGGTTTATCCGGTTTTGCCAGCTTGCTTCCCAAAGTAGCCGCTATCTCATATCCCATACAGGAATAGCCATATTCCATATGGTAAGCGTCTTTGGAATCGGTTGTCCACATTCTCTGAAGATCCCCGGGAAGGCTTCCGGAAGCTCCCACTACAATGGCATCTGGCTCAATGGTCTTTCTGATCAGGCCTAAAGCAGCCGTCTGCACAATGGATCCTCCTGTTGTATGCACAAATTCTGCCTCTACGCCTTCCTCTTTAGCGCTGATAAAGGATGTGTACTCTTTGCAGCAGCCATTCTCATCAGGCACATAGACCGTGTTGGTGAGACGATCCATCTCATCTGCCCACGCCTTTCTCTCAGCGGCTACTTCCTCCTCATAACCTTCCTCCCAGGTTGGATTCAGCTGAGAAAGAGCCTCCTTCAAAGCTTCCACACCTGCCTTGGCGTCGCAAACAACGGGATAAGCATCCATCTTCTCGCTGTGATATCTGGATACATTTAAGAGTACCATAGCAGCGTCAGCGTAAAGTTCCTTGGAACCGGTTGTGAAGTCCGTAAGCTTTGTTCCGATGCCGATTACCACATCCGCCTTGGCGGCCAGATGGTTTGCGGAAGAATTACCGGTTACCCCCAGTCCTCCTACGTTCCAGCAATTAGAGGAAGGAGCCGCGCTCTTTCCTGACTGGGTTTCAGCAAATGGAATCTTAAAGGTCTCGCAGAAATCTGCAACTGCCGCTCCGGCCTCGGAATAGCGCACACCGCCGCCTAAAATTACAAGAGGTCTCTTCTTAGAAGCAATTACCTGAGCTGCTGTTAAAAGCTCCTCTTTCTCCGGCGTTACTCTTGGAATTCTGTGAACTCTCTTGCGGAAGAAATTCTCCGGGAAGTCCCATGTCTCTCCCTGAACATCCTGTGGCAGAGAGATGCATACACCGCCTGCTGTCTCCGGAGTTGTAAGGGTTCTCATGGCGTTGATCATAGCAGTCATTAACTGCTCCGGACGGTTTACTCTGTCCCAGTATCTGGAGACTGGGCGGAACGCATCGCTGGTAGTAATAGATGCATCATGGAACTGCTCAATCTGCTGGAGTACCGGATCCGGCTGCCTGGTGGCAAAGGCATCACCTGTAAATACCAGAAGAGGAACATTGTTGGCTGTAGCGTCAGCAACAGCCGTTACCATATTTGCTGCGCCTGGTCCGATACTGGAAGCACAGGCAATGATTTTTCTTCTGTTGTTCTGCTTTGCGAAACCAGCAGCCACATGAGCCATTCCCTGCTCGTTGCGTCCCTGATATACCTTAAGCCCCCGGCTGTTTTCAGCCAAAGCTGCACCAAGACCTACAACAATTCCATGCCCAAAAATAGTAAATATTCCGTCTACAAATTTCTCTTCTTTTCCGTCAAGGGAAACATACTGATTATCCAGGAAGCGAACCAGCGCTTCCCCAACCGTCATTCTGACAGTTTCTTTTGAGGTTCTATCAGACATTGTATCCTCCTAATATCATCAATCTCATTCTTTGGGATTTTTAAATTTCTTTCGATTATTCCTCTAACAGCCATGCATGAACCGGATCCACATCTCTGCTTGTCCATGGATTGCCATCCAGATGACGAATCATCCAGCAGTAATACATGTTATATCCCGGCGCTGCCGCCTGGGGGTGGGTCAGCCCTCCAGGAATACACAGTGCTGTGCCGTCTGTAATCTTAAAAGCCTGATCTCCTGTAAAAGCAGCTCCAAATCCCTGGGGATGATCAAATTTATAATAGTAAACTTCCGGCTGGGGATGGCTGTGAGGAACATAGCTGGACCAGCGTCCTGCCTTTGTTATAACCTCTCCGATTACCATATTGGAATAGGGCGCATTCTGATAATCAAAAATTGTGAGAACTTCTCTCTTGGCAGTTCCTTCCCACTGCTCCGCTCCCATCAGCTCAATCTTACATTCCTCGGCTGTATAAAAATGAGCTTCAAACTCTCTGTCATTGTCTGTAGACTGAACCAGAATCTCGCTGTCATCTTCCTCAGCTGTTATCTTAGCTGTCATCCCCTTGCAGATATGCAGGCAATATGGCGGCTGATCAAACACATTTTTTCTGCTTCCAATTGCTGTATTTCCATTCCATGCAAAGGTAACCGTTCCTTCTGTCAGAAGAATGGCTGTTTCTCCGTCCTCTCTTCCAAAAGTAAGCTCCTGTCCCTTTTTCATGCGGTATACTCTGATGTCCTGAAGCATTTCTGGATGGACTGTATCCTGAGTACACACAATCTTTTCTCCCTGGGTATTAAACTGTGGTTTCTCTAACATAACTGCCTCCTTCTCCCCACCGTAACTGCGGTGCAGGTTATTTATCCCAAGCCTGAGGCAGGAGCCGTCCTTTAGAAACTGCCCTGACCTTAGGCTGAACTGTTACTGTCTGGCTATCATTTCTCCATACTGTTTCTTTTCTTCCGCAATAAATTCCTTTACCGCTTCTACGCTTGGCATATCCTCTGAACATGCATGGCTTGCTACCAGCATAGCCGCAGACGCGCTTCCGAATTCCAAAGCGTCTATAATATCCCAGCCTTCCAAAACTCCATAAAGGAATGCGGAGGCGTATCCGTCTCCACCGCCGAACGATTTTAACAGCTTAACCGGGAACGGTTTAATGCTGAACTTTCCTCCGTCTCTTGTATAAGCCGTAGAGCCTTCCTTGCCATGCTTAATCACCACAATGGAAGCCTCCAGCCCCAGCCAGTAATTGGCGGATTCCTCATCGGTCTTTCCAGGCCCTAAAAGAGCCTCTGTCAGATCAAATTCTTCTCTGGAGCCCAGAATAATATCACTCTGTCTGGCAACTGCGGAATAGTAAATAGCTATCTCATCCGAATTCTTCCAGTTATAAGGACGGTAATCAATATCAAAAATAACCTTGATACCGTTCTTCTTGGCAAGAGACAATGCCTTTAAGGCTGCTTCTCTGGAAGGACTGGCCGCCAGAGCCGTACCGGAAATCAGAAGAGATTTTGTCTTTTTTATGTATTCTTCATCAATATCCGATACATCCAGCTGAAGGTCCGCAATGCAGTCTCTGTACATTAAAATGCTGCTTTCTGTCTCACTGAGTATCTCCGTAAAGGTAAGGCCCAGTTTCTCCCCGTTGGTACATCTTGTAATATGGGAAGTATCAATTCCCTCTTTATCAAAGTATCCTGTTACAAAATCTCCGAACTGGTCATCAGAAACCTTGCCGATAAAGCCAACCTTTTTCCCCAGTCTTGCCATTCCCACCGCAATATTCGCAGGAGATCCTCCCAGATATTTTTTAAAAGTGGTGCTCTCTGACAGCGGCTTGTAATAATCCAGAGGATTAAAGTCAATGGCTACTCTTCCAAGAGGAATAATGTCAAATTCCTTTGTCTGGTCAAATGTAATGTATCCCATGTCTTCTCCTATCCTTTCCTTCTCTTATCATTTCTGTTATTTTTAAGACGAGATTTCCTTGTCTCGTCACGCTTTCCCTATACTTCCGAATATCTCCATATGTTCTGAGGTAGTCTTCTCTACAGATTCTGCCATCAGGCGGGTAAGTACAAAATAATTCTTCTCTTCTTCTTCCATATACTGTCTGGCTCCTGCCTCCACTGCCATAAATCCGGCCGTAGCAATGTTAATCTTGGAAATTCCCTCTGCCACACATTTTCTGAAGTCATCCGGACTGATTCCGCTTCCTCCGTGAAGCACCAGCGGAACAGGCACCTTAGATGCCCGCTGAAGAATGGAGTATTCCAGACAAGGTTTACTTTTATACAAGCCATGAGCATTGCCGAAAGACAGAGCTATGGCATCCACCCCAGTGCTCTCATATAAGCGTCTTACATCTTCCGGATCCGAATAAAATCTTTCCTTCTCACCTTCCCCTTCATCACCAGCCAGCTGGCCCACTTCGGCCTCCACCGTAGCGCCGTAGCCGGCAGCCAGCTTCTGAACCTCCTTAACAATGGCAATATTTTCCTCTAAAGGCTTGGAAGAAGCATCAATCATAATGGAAGAAAAACCAATTTCCAAGGCCTGACGGATCAGTTCCATACTGTGTCCATGATCAAACTGAACTGCTACAGGCACAGAAGCCGCCTTTGCCGCGGCCACCATCATGGGACCCACTACATGAAGAGGTGAAGTTTTAAGCCTGCTCTCTGCAATCTGCATAATGGCTGGAGAAGAATTTTTTTCTGCGGCTTTTATTACGCCCAGAACCATCTCCATATTTCCCACGTTAAAAGCGCCCACCCCATAGCGGCCTTCCTTTGCTTTTCTCAGCAGTTCCTTCACATTTACTAAAGACACAATGCCTCCCTCCTTTTATATTTCTATTAATTTATTATTAAGTTTTGTTTTAACTTAATAATAATTTACTATTTTTACCACAATAAGTCAACGATAACCCCTTGCATATTTTGTCTATTTGTCTCAAAATTCATTGCTGATATTGCTTTTTTCATTTACTTTACCCAATAGAGTGCCAACCCCCATCTGGCTGCATAATTTCAAAAACTCGGGAGGCATATTTTCATCAGATATCACTTTATCCATATCTTTTAAATGAGCATAAGACATGAGAGCGCTTTTGCCAAATTTTGTGGAATCCATTACCAGATAGGACTTGCTGCTGCTGTGAATGGCAGCCTTTTTTATTTCAAATTCCAAAGGCGAAGAATTGGTTATGGTTCCGTTTACAGTCACCCCTGAAGATGCCATAAATGCCTTCCCGATATTATACTGCTCCAGGATCCTGACAGAGTCCAGGGAAATTACAGAGTTGGTTGCCCGTTCCAACGTTCCCGGCAGACATATGACGTTTAAATTGGGGCATGGAATTGCTCTCATAATCACATTCAGACTGTGAGTCAGAATTGTAACTCCCCGCAGGGATTCCATATAGTCAATCATATACATGGTGGTCGTGCCGGAATCGATATAAATAATATCTCCATCCTTTACCAGACCGGCGGCCACACGGCCTATCGTCTCCTTGAAAAGAGCATTCTTTGTCTTTCTCTCATCAAAGGGTATCAGACCATTCTTCTGATTGCTGCACACCCCTCCGTAAATCTTGCGGATGGTTCCCTTTTTCACCAGCTGAGCCACATCGCTTCTCACTGTATTCATAGAAATGTCAAAATGCCCTGACAGCTCTTCCATTGAAACTGTATCGTGATCAAAAACATACTGTTCCATTTCCCGAAGTCTGATCTCTTTCATACCCATTTGCATCACCTCTCTCCTGCAGTTTGCCTTCTGCAGACTATAAATTTCCAAAAAATATAACAGTTAATTTAACTATATTTTACCATATTATATATAAAATAACAACAACTTCATAATTTTCGCAAAAAACACTATAAATATTTAATAACTGCACAAAATCTGCGTTGATTCCCTTTTTGCCACTTGCTATAATTAGGCTGATTATAAAACTACTCTAAAAATACAAGAAAAGGAGTGTATCAATATGTTAAATATCGGAATTATCGGAGCCGGAAGAATCGGAAAAGTTCATGCCCAGAGCATTACCTTCCACGTAAAGAACGCACAGGTAGCAGCCATTGCAGATCCATTTATGAATGACGAGACCAAAGCCTGGGCAGAAGGACTGGGAATCCCCAAAGTTTCTTCTGACTACCATGATATTCTTAACGATCCGGCTATTGACGCAGTTTTGATCTGTTCTTCCACCAACACACACGCAGACATTGCTATCGAAGCCATTCATGCAGGCAAGAATGTATTCTGTGAGAAACCGGTTTCTCAGGATCTTTCCAAGATCAAAGAAGTAATGGAGGCCTTAAAGGGATCTAATGTTAAATTCCAGGTTGGCTTTAACCGCCGCTTTGATCACAACTTCCGTGCAGTAAAGCAGAATGTGGCAGACGGTAATATCGGAGATGTACATATTGTAAAAATCACTTCCAGAGACCCAGATGCTCCTTCTCTTGATTATGTTAAAGTATCCGGCGGCATGTTCTTAGATATGACTATCCATGATTTTGATATGGTTCGCTATCTCACCGGCAGCGAGGTAACAGAAGTATCTGCTTACGGCGCAGCTCTGGTTAATCCGCAGATTGCTGAGGTTGGTGATATTGACACAGCTGTTATTACCATGAAGCTGGCCAACGGCGCAATTGCTGTTATTGACAACTCCAGAAGAGCGGCTTATGGCTACGATCAAAGAGCAGAAGTATTTGGTTCCAAAGGCCAGGTGGCAGTATCCAACGATACCAGCAGCACTGCTGTTGTCAGCACAGAAAACGGCGTAACTGCTGAAAAGCCGCTGTACTTCTTCCTGGAGCGCTACATGGAGTCCTTCTCCAGAGAAGTATCCGAATTTGTAGATGCTGTTTCCAACAATACTGCAGTTCCTGTAGACATTAACGATGGGCTTCAGCCAGTACTGATCGCTAAGGCGGCCAAGAAATCTCTGGATGAGCACAGACCTGTTAAATTGGAAGAGATCACATTCTAATTCAAACTCTTACACGATCATTTACCCTCAGGCCCTGGGTTTGATTTTTTAGTCAGCAGTGCAAGCCACCGGCTTAGCCGGTGGCT
>DXFU01000026.1 GCA_019114305.1 Candidatus Hungatella pullicola
TGTGACTATGAAAGATAGGCCTACACAGGTAACTCTGTCTAAAAAAGAAATAACGGGAAGCCGGGAAATTCCTGGAAATGCTATGGCAGTAAAAGACAAAAACGGAACAGTAATTGATTGGTGGATATCCGGTTCAGAGCCTCATAGGATCATTGCAAAGCTGAAGGCCGGAGAGACTTACCGATTATGCGAAACCTGGCCCGCTGAAGGATATGCTTTGGGTGAGGAAGTGGAATTTACTGTAAGCAAAGATGGAACACCTGACTATGTAGAGATGATAAATGAAAAGACCAGAATATCTATAAAAAAGATTTCTTCCACAGGCCAGTTTGTTCAGGGCGCACTGCTTCAAGTGCTGTCTGAGGATAAAACACAGATTCTGTTTGAATTTGTATCTGGAGCAGAAAGCTGGGAAGCGGTAGGAAAATTAAGGGCAGGGGAAGTTTATTACCTTCACGAGGAAAAGGCTCCTGATGGTTACCAGCAGGCACCGGATGTTATGTTCCAGGTTCCGTTAAGAGCTGAGAAACTTCAGGTTGAAATGGTCAATTACAAGAAAACATCTGAAGAGCCGGGCAGGCCCAATGAACCGGAAAAACCGGAAACGCCAAAAGAACCGGAAATACCCCAAAAAGCAGGATACATAACCGCGTCCTATGAGAGAGTCCTCGCAGAAAAAGCTGTGAGGGGAGAATGGACCTTGGGCAGAAAAACAGGAGATGATGCGTCTGCGGCACTGTCTGGGGCAATCCTTCTTTTGTGCACGGCAGGACTGGTATTTACAGGAAAGAGGCAGAGAAGAAGTGGAAGAAACGGGAAAGACCAGTGACAATTTCCACGGCCGCAGGGAAGGAGGAAGCGGATTCGGAAGAATCTGCTTCCGTTTCCTTCTAATAGCCGGGGCAGCCGCCAGTATTACAGGGCTTTTTCAGAGTATATCGGAATATGGCTATGCCAGAAAAGAATATGATTACATACAGCCATGGGGAGAAAAGAAAAACGGAGATGTGAAACAGACAGATCAGATAATCCGGGATTTTTCGGAATCTTTCCAGCAGAGACTGAAGCTGCAGAACCCTGATTACGCAGGCTGGGTGTTAATACCGGAAACAAGGATTGACTATCCTGTAGTAAAAAGCCATGGTTCTGATTACTATTTGAGTCATACATTTTTGGGAGAGGAAAATGGAGCGGGGTGTATTTTTACTGATCAAGAGGATTCTGTTTTTTCTTATGACAATCTTATTCTGTTTGGTCATAACCGAAGAGATGGCTCTATGTTTGGAGACTTAAAAAAATATAAAAGCAGAGAGTTTTTTCAAACACATCCAGTGGTATGGATACACATGGAAAATCAGTGGTTTGAAGGCAGAATCTTTTCCTGCCGCCTGATCTCCCATAAAGAAGAATCTGTTTATCAGATCAGATTTGCCAATGGGAAGGATAAGAGAGAATACTTAGAAGCGGCTGCGGCGGATTCACTTTATTTTACCGGGGTCACCGCCTCAGTCGAGGATTCAATTGTTACCCTTTCTACCTGTTATGGGGAGGACAAAAGAATGATTGTACAGGCAGTTTTGTTATGCTATACTGAACTATAAATGATTAACAGGAAGGAAGGCGATAGAATTGCTGAAAGTTGGAATTCTGGGAACAGGAAATATAGCGTCCAAAATGGCGGAGACAGTGAGATGTATGCCTGATGTCAGCCTGGCAGCCGTTGCTTCCAGAAATGAAGAAAAAGCGAAGGCTTTTGCCGGTCGTTTTGGCTGTGAGAAGGCTTATGGAACTTATGAGGAGTTGGCAAAGGATCCTGAAGTGCAGCTGGCTTATATAGCCACTCCTCACTCTGAACACTGCGCAAATTCTTTGCTGTGTCTGGAGAATGGAAAGCATGTGCTGTGTGAAAAGGCTTTTGCAGCCAATGAAGTTCAGGCAGATCAAATGCTTTCCAAAGCAGAGGAGAAGGGAATGCTTTTGACGGAGGCTATGTGGGTTCGGTATATGCCCATGGCTCAGACCTTAAGGAACGTACTGGATTCAGGGATTATAGGGAAACCAATGGTGGCAACTGCCAATTTATGTTATCTTATTGACCAGGTCCCAAGAATATTAAGTCCTGGTTTGGCAGGAGGAGCCCTTTTGGATGTTGGAGTGTATACTCTGAATTTTGCCTCTCTGGTATTTGGAGATGATATAAAAGAAGTTCACTCCTCAGTTATAAAAACGGATACAGGCGTGGATGCCCAGAACAGTATCACCCTTATTTACCCAGGAGGCGAAATGGCAGTTCTTCAAAGCTCTATCCACGTAATTTCCGACCGCAAGGGTATCGTGTCAGGAACGAATGGATTCCTGATTGTGGAAAATATTAATAATTTTGAGTCCATATCAGTATTCGATACCAAGAGGAATTTAATTGAAACCCATAGCTGTCCGCCTCAGATAACCGGATTTGAATATCAGGTGGAAGCTTGCAGAACGGCTATTGAAAATGGCTGGACAGAGTGTCCTCAGATGCCCCACAAGACAACCAGAAACATTATGAGACTGATGGACAGGCTGAGAAAACAGTGGGGAATTGTATATCCCTTTGAAGAAAGGGAAAGATAAGCCATGTTTTCCAGAAGAGAGTTAATAAAATTATTGGCTCCTCTGATTGTAGAGCAGATTCTTTCCGTTTTGGTGGGAATGGTTGATGTAGTTATGGTATCCTCAGTAGGAGAAGCGGCTGTGTCAGGCGTTTCCCTGGTGGATTCTATCAGTATTCTGATTATTCAGATATTATCTGCATTGGCTACAGGCGGAGCCGTTATATCAGCCCAATATTTAGGAAAGAAACAGCCGGGAAACGCGTGCAGAGCCGCAGGACAGCTGCTGACGGTTACAACAGCGCTGTCATTGCTTGTTACTGTGGTGGCCATAGTGGGAAATCGGACAATTTTGGGAGCAATTTTTGGAAAGGTAGAGCAGGCGGTTATGGAAGACGCTGTAATCTATCTGGAAATTACATCCATTTCCTATCCGTTTCTGGCAGTGTATAATTCCTGTGCTGCTTTATTCCGGGCAATGGGAAACTCAAAGATTTCCATGTATACTTCCCTTGTTATGAATTCCATTAATATTATTGGCAACGCTGTTTGTGTTTTTGGGCTTCATATGGGAGTGGCAGGGGTGGCTTATCCCACTCTTATAAGCAGAATGGTTGCGGCCGTTTTGATGCTCTATTTGATTCAGCAGAGCGGCAATGAAATTCGAATCAGACGGTTGGGTGAATTGAAACCCAATTTACTTATGATAAAAAATATCCTTTCCATTGGAATTCCCAATGGACTGGAAAGCGGTATGTTTCAGTTTGGAAAAATAGCTCTTCAAAGCCTGGTATCCTCTTTGGGAACCGCAGCCATTGCCAGTTATGCGGTAGCGTCTAATCTGGTAACTCTTTTATATCTTCCTGGTAATGCCATTGGACTTGGGCTGATTACAATTGTAGGCCAGTGTGTGGGAGCAGGGGAGAAGAAACAGGCGAAGGATTACACCAAGATGTTAGTGGGGCTGAATTATGGAATACTTGTTGTTATATGCACTATAATGGTAGTATTTTCAAATGTTTTTGTGGGAATATATCAGCTGTCCTGGGAAGCGGCAGGCATTGCAGAGGAGATGATAACAGCCCATAGTCTGGCTATGATTGTCTGGCCGCTGGCCTTTACTCTTCCCTATACCTTGAGAGCCTCCCTGGATGCCAAATTTACTATGGGGATCTCCATATTTTCTATGTGGGTATTCCGTATTGCCTTTGCATATCTGTTTGTAAGGGTATTTCATCTGGGCGTCATGGGAGTATGGTACGGAATGTTTATTGACTGGGTGTTCCGGGCGATTGTGTTTACTTGGAGAATGAAAGGATTTGAAAAGCGGGCCATTTCTGTATCTTAAAAAGGTTTAGAGAAATCCATATAGAGATAAAAACAAAACCCGGATGTTCTGAATATCCTGATCAGAACGGTCCGGGTTCTTATGTTTGTTTAAAGAGAGGTTAATCTTCATTCATATGCCCTCGGGAATCAATATAAACATCGTCTATAACCTGATCTGTTATCATAATTCCCATTGTTCCGTCTGGATCCGGATTAAAATAATACCAGTATCCATCCAGCTTATACCATCCAGTGGCCAGAACTCCAGATTGAGTTGTATAAAACCAACCGTTATAGTCTGGGTCATAAATCCACCCAGTTACCATAGCGCCCTCTCTCGAACCGATTTCCGGATTAAAATAGTACCAGTGGTCATCGATCATCTGCCATCCAGTTACCATGTATCCATTAGCGTTAAAGTAGTAATAATCTCCTCTGTAAAGTCCCCATTGCAGGGTGGGATACGGTGGATTGTGTTTGTTGGAGAACCACCAGCCCTGTTCGTCTTTTTGCCAGCTGCCGTTTAAGTAGGTGGAGTGATAGCTGCTGTCAGCAAAAGATATCATCTCCAGAGGAAGACCAGCCAGAAAAAAAGCAAAACAGAATACTGTTATCCGAACTTTATTGTTCTTATATGGGCAGATATATTTCTTTTTCATAATAGCCCTCCTTTTGCAGCTGTCTGTTTATGGGATGCAACAGCAGTTCTTTGTCTGAATTCATTATACCCAAAGAATCCGTTTCACACAAGAAACCGTACAAAAATGTAAGAAAAAGTAAAAATTCATCTTGACACGATTGCCATCATCTGTTATAGTACACATAGAACAAAGGTAACAGATATATATATCTCCCAATAAAGGAGGAAGATTATATGAATATTAATAAATTTACACAGAAATCAATGGAATCTGTGCAGAGATGTGAGAAACTGGCTTATGAATATGGAAATCAGCAGATTGAGCAGGAACATTTGCTGTACAGTCTTCTGACTATTGATGACAGCCTGATTTTAAAGCTGATAACAAAAATGAACATTCAGAAGGATGCATTTTTAAATGAGACAGCTCAGGCTCTGGAAAAACTGCCCAAGGTAAGCGGAGGGCAGCTTTATATCAGCAATGATCTGAATAAAGTATTGATCAGCGCCGAAGATGAGGCGAAGGCCATGGGGGATGAGTATGTTTCTGTAGAGCATCTGTTTCTTGCCATGTTGAAACAGCCTTCAAGAGCAGTGAAAGAACTGTTTCGCGCTTACGGAATTACGCGTGAAAAGTTTCTCCAGGCCCTTTCCACAGTGAGGGGAAATCAGAGAGTAGTCAGTGATAACCCGGAGGCTACCTATGACACTTTGGAAAAGTACGGATACGATATGGTAGAGAGGGCCAGAGATCAAAAGCTGGATCCAGTAATCGGACGAGACAGTGAGATCAGAAATGTAGTTCGAATCCTTTCCAGAAAGACAAAAAATAACCCGGTTCTTATCGGTGAACCTGGTGTAGGCAAGACTGCAGTTGTGGAAGGTCTTGCACAGAGAATTGTCCGCGGTGATGTGCCGGAAGGGCTGAAGGACAAAAAGCTGTTTGCTTTGGATATGGGAGCATTGGTAGCAGGTGCGAAATACAGAGGTGAATTTGAGGAGCGCCTGAAAGCTGTATTGGATGAGGTAAAGAAAAGTGAAGGAAAAATTATTCTCTTTATCGATGAGCTTCATACTATTGTAGGAGCAGGAAAATCCGAAGGAGCCATGGACGCAGGCAATATGTTAAAGCCTATGCTGGCCAGAGGTGAGCTTCACTGTATTGGCGCCACAACATTGGATGAATACCGTCAGTACATTGAAAAGGATCAGGCCCTGGAGAGAAGGTTTCAGCCTGTTATGGTAGATGAGCCTACGGTTGAGGATACCATTTCTATTTTAAGAGGTTTGAAAGAACGGTATGAAGTATACCATGGAGTTAAGATTACTGATTCTGCACTGGTAGCTGCAGCTACACTTTCTGACCGCTATATCAGTGACCGGTTTCTTCCTGATAAGGCTATAGACCTGGTTGATGAGGCTTGTGCTATGATAAAAACAGAGCTGGATTCTATGCCGGCTGAGTTGGATGAACTGTCCAGAAGAATTATGCAGATGGAGATTGAAGAGGCGGCTTTAAAGAAAGAGACCGATCATCTGAGTCAGGAGCGTCTGGAAGAGCTGCAGAAAGATCTGGCAGAGCTTCACGATGAGTTTGCGGCCCAGAAAGCTCAATGGGAAAACGAGAAAGCATCTGTAGACCGGCTCTCCGCTCTTAGAGAAGAGATTGAAAGCTTAAACCGGGAAATTCAGGATGCCCAGCAGAAATATGATTTAAACCGGGCTGCAGAGCTTCAGTACGGCAAGCTGCCTCAGCTTCAGAAGGAATTAGCAGAAGAAGAAGAAAAAATAAAGAATCAGGATTTAAGTCTTGTCCACGAAAGCGTAACAGATGACGAGATTGCAAAAATTGTTTCTAAGTGGACAGGAATTCCCGTAGCCAAGCTGACAGAGGGGGAAAGAAATAAAACGCTTCATTTAGATGAGGAGCTGCATAAAAGAGTAGTGGGACAGGACGAGGCTGTGGAGAAAGTAACAGAATCCATTATTCGATCCAAAGCGGGAATTAAGGATCCTACTAAGCCAATCGGTTCTTTCCTGTTCCTTGGACCTACAGGTGTTGGTAAAACGGAACTGGCAAAAACTTTGGCAGAGAGTCTTTTTGATGATGAGAATAATATTGTCCGTATTGATATGAGCGAATATATGGAGAAACACTCTGTATCCCGTTTAATTGGAGCACCTCCAGGATATGTGGGATACGATGAGGGCGGTCAGCTGACAGAGGCAGTTCGCAGAAAGCCCTATTCGGTTGTCCTCTTTGACGAAGTGGAAAAAGCGCACCCTGATGTTTTTAACGTCCTTCTTCAGGTGCTGGATGATGGTCGTATTACAGATTCCACAGGAAAAACTGTAGATTTTAAGAATACCATTATTATTATGACCTCCAATATAGGTTCTCAGTATTTGCTGGATGGCATCGATGAATGCGGTAATATTAAGCCGGAAGCGGAAAATCTGGTAATGGATGATTTGAGAGCGCATTTTAGACCGGAATTTTTAAACCGCCTGGACGAGATTATTCTGTTTAAGCCTTTGACTAAGGAAAATATTTCCGGTATTATTGATCTGATGATGGGGGATCTAAATAAGAGAGTGGCTGACAGGGAACTGAAGATTGAATTGACAGATTCCGCTAAGTCCTTTGTTGTGGACCATGGATACGATCCTGTTTACGGAGCCCGTCCTCTGAAGAGATACCTCCAGAAGCATGTGGAAACTCTGGCAGCACGGCTGATTCTGGGAGATACAATCCGGACAGGCAATACGATCGTAATTGACGTTTCAGAGGACAACAGCAAACTGATTGCATATCTGGAATGATAAGAGAGAACGGAAAGAAAAAACATTAACAGAAATTTAAAAGGATGGAACCAAGCATACCATCTCCCCCGCAGGTATGCCTGGTTCACAGGAAAGCCGTTTATTCAGCGACAGAATCTTTATAGGGACAGACATGAAAGAAGAAAGAGATCAGACATCAAAGATGGCCTGATCTCTTTCTTAATTTTATAAAACTGTCTGTAAAGACGAATTAATAATTCTCAACTTTTCTTTCGAAATAAGCCTTCGGATGAGCACAGGTTGGACAGATTTCAGGAGCTTCCGGTCCCTCATGAACATATCCGCAGTTGCGGCACTTCCATCCCAGAGGCGCATCGCCCTTGAATGTCTTATCATTCTTCAAACTGTCAAGAAGCTTCAGATAACGTTTTTCGTGAGCTGCCTCTACTCGTCCTACATACTCAAACTTAATTGCCAGCTCCTCGAACCCTTCCTCTCTGGCTTCCTGGGCCATTCTTTTATACATATCAGTCCATTCGTAGTTTTCGCCGGCAGCTGCATCCTCAAGGTTTTCCTCAACACTTCCAATTCCGTGGAATTCCTTAAACCACATTTTGGCGTGTTCTTTTTCCTGGTCTGCTGTTTCAAGGTACAGGGCAGCCATCTGCTCATAACCAGCCTTTTTGGCCACGGAAGCATAATAGGTATATTTATTTCTGGCCTGAGATTCTCCGGCAAAAGCTGCCATAAGATTCTGTTCTGTTTTTGTTCCTGCATACTTTGATTTAAACATGGTAAAACCCTCCTTAGTCATTATATGTTTTATGATTCATCACGCGTTGCAAGTATTGCCATAAATAATAAAAGAACAAGAATATCACCCTAAAACCTTTTGAAAAGAGGAGCGGGATATATGTCCCGCTCCCGGATAGAGTAAGCTTGTTCTGTAAAGTATTAGCCGAAATATCTTTCCAGTAATCCCTGGAATGCTTTTCCGTGACGAGCCTCATCGCGAGCCATCTCATGTACTGTATCATGGATTGCGTCTAAGTTCAGCTCTTTTGCACGTTTTGCCAGATCAACCTTGCCTGCTGTAGCGCCGTTTTCTGCAGCAACTCTTAATTCAAGGTTCTTCTTTGTACTGTCAGTTACGCACTCGCCCAACAGTTCAGCAAACTTTGCAGCATGCTCAGCCTCTTCGTAAGCAGCCTTTTCATAGTATAAACCAATCTCTGGATATCCTTCTCTGTGGGCAACTCTTGCCATGGCAAGATACATACCAACTTCTGTGCACTCGCCCTCAAAGTTAGCTCTTAAATCGGCAATGATGTCTTCGCGAACGCCTTTGGCAACGCCGATTACGTGCTCAGCAGCCCAAGTCATCTCGCTGTCCTGAAGTTTGAACTTTTCAGCCGGAGCCTTACATACTGGACAGAACTCTGGAGCTGTCTCACCTTCATGAACATAACCGCATACTGTACAAACCCATTTCTTCATATTACATGTCTCCTTTTTTTATATAATTTTAATTGACCTCTGAGTAAGTAATCAATAATAGTAATGATTACTGATATTAAGTTAACACATCTTTTGAATTATGTCAATAGTTATTGTGCTTTTTTTTGCATACAATGTTTGCAGGTTCCATAAAAATAGATCATATGACTGTCAATCTGATTATCTGTGTACTTTTGTGCCTGCTGGTTAATGTTATTCATAGTTTCCAGTGACATATCATAAACCTGCCCGCAGTTTTTGCAGATAAAATGATAGTGAGGGGTAGTTACTGCATCAAAATGATCGGCCCCATCTCCGCAGGTAAGCTTCTGAATTTCACCAAGCTCTACCAGAAGGTTTAAATTCCGGTAAACAGTGCCAAGACTGATATTGGGATATTCCTGTCGAATAGCTGCGTATAGGGCGTCTGCAGTCGGATGGTCATGTCTGGCCATCAAACAAGCTTTGATGGATTCCCTCTGACGGCTATACTTTAATGTTTTCATAGCAGCTCCTTAATAAATAATAACAATAATGGTTACTATTTAATAATACTTTATATTCGTCAAAAAGTCAATAATTTAGAGAGAAACGCTGCAAATATTTTCCTTGGCAATCACCATAAATTGTTTTGTGGCCTGGGACAGATACCGCCCTTTGTGATAACCGAATGCCAGAGTACCATGGGTTTTGGAATAGGACAGGGGATAAAAGTCAAATCCCAGATTTTTTTCGGCAGTCTGTTTTTTCATATCTGAATCTGTAATAAACATTTTAGGGTAGAAGGTAATACCCATGCCTTTTACAGCCAGAGCAAAGGTAGTTTCAATATTCTCTGTTTCCAGGAGAATGGGAGGAGAGATTTGGGCTTCCTCAAAAATCTGATCGGCTATGGTCCTTACTTGGTTTCCTTTATTAATTAAAAGAAAGGGACACTGGGAAAGAAGACTGATATCAGCGCTTTCTTTTAAAGCCAGTTTGATCTGCTCCTGTTTTCCGGGAAAATACTGATTTAGAACGGCATCTGGAATAACCAGAAGGATTTCTTCTTGGCAGATGGGAAGAGTCTCAATGTTTTCTGCCTTAAAAGGAAGAAGATCAATCATCAGATCAATTTCTCCATGGATTAAGGCCTGTGTCAGCTCGGAAGAATTGCCTTCCACCAGATGAAGTTCAATGTTTGGAAGCTGAGCTTTATAGGCGGGAAGGATGGCTGGCAGAAGAAAACGTCCTCTGGTGTGGGACATACCGATGGACAGCTGACCAATTGTAAAATTTTTAATGTCAGCCAGTTCACGGTAGGTTTCATCTTTTAAATCCAAAAGCTGTTTTGCCCGGGTTTTTAATGCCCTGCCTGCATAGGTAAGGGTCAGCGGTGAGGTACGGTTAAAAAGCTGAACATCAAATTCCTTTTCCAGATTGGAAATATGATTGCTAAGAGACTGCTGAGAGATGTACAGTTTTTTTGCTGCTCTGGTAATATTCAGCTCTTCCGCAGCGGTGAGAAAGTATTCCAGATTAAGAAAATTTATCATTTTTTTCCTCCAGCTTAGGTATAAAGGAAAGCAGCTTATCCAGAGAACTGTTGACAATCAGTTCTTCAGGAAATTCAATCTCACGGATCAGATCCCATGCCCGCTGGTGGTTTCCCACATCTGTCTCTACATGGGCATCGCTGTCAATAATAATGGAAGTTTTATATTTTCTGCAGTATTCCAGAAGACGTTTGCTGTTTTCGCGGGCATTGTTTCTGCCGTAGATCGGATGCAGTGAGCTGTTGTTTAGTTCCAGCAGCTTTCCATGCTGGGCAGCAGCAGCTGCCAGGGTATCATAGTCTGAGAGATAACGGCCGTCGTCAGGATGTCCAATAATGTTGACATAAGGATTCTCTATGGCTCCCAGATAGGCGCTGGTGTTTTCAGTTACAGAGGATCCTTGATAACAGGGCTGATGAATACTGGCAATGGTGTAGTCCAAACGCTTTAAGATTCCTTCTCTCAGATCAATTTTTCCCGTGGCATCCAGAATATTTAATTCAGCTCCAATGAGGATTTGAACTCCAAACAGCCGCCTTGGAATCACCCGCACATTTTGAAAATAGAATTCATGACAGGTGCCGGGCATTTTCGGAGCATGATCTGTAGAGCCGAAAAGTTTCAGCCCCTTTTCTGACGCGGACCGAGCCATTTCATACAGTGTATTATAGGCGTGGCCGCTGGCAATGGTATGAGTATGAAGATCCATAATATCAAGCATAATTTTATTCCTTCCTTGGGTCAAAATGCAGTAAGCAGACAATTTTTTCAGCGCAGACGTTATCAAAGCGGAACGGCGTTTGCTGTGTACCTGCTCAGAGGTACCGGCTCTTGACAGAATGTCTGCGGGAATATGACAGAATACATTCTGTTATAACACAAATATATCATATTTTTCTCAGTAAAACTATAGAAATATCAGGCAGGATGTGATAAAAATATAGTATATTTCCCGCCGCCGCAGGCAAGAGTGTCTGCAATGGCAAAAAGACGGCTCTGGTTTGGCAGGTACGGAATGCAAAACTTGGGAAGGTTAAGAATGGAGGAAAGACAGATGAGTGAAGAGCAAAAAGAAATAAGACAGGAAACGATGGAAGATTTTGCCAAGGAACTGGAGGCATCCTTTAAAAAGATCAATCAGGGAGATGTTGTAACTGGAATTGTAGCTGCTGTTACAGAGACTGAGGCGGTTCTGGATCTGGGATCTTATGTTCAGGGGGTGATCCGCAGAGAGGACATGAGCAAGGATCCGGATTTTCGTATGGAACAGGAGATTCATCCAGGGGATGAGATTACTGCTACCGTAATCAGTACAGATGACGGAGAGGGAAATCTTGTCCTTTCAAGGAGAGAAGCCAATGAAAAGATGGTATGGGATAAACTGACGGATATGATGACAGAGCGGACGATTGTGCCGGTTAAAATAGGAGAGATCGTAAAAGGTGGAGCTGTGGCCTATCTGGAAGGAATCCGCGGCTTTATTCCTGCTTCCAAGCTGGCGGCAGAGTATGTGGAAAATCTGGAGGATTATCAGGGCAGGACCATTGATGTTACTGTAATTACAGCTGATCCGGAATCGGGACGCTTGGTGCTTTCCGGAAGGGAACCGGCCAGGGCCAAGTTAGACCAAGAGAGAAGCAAGAAAATTGCAAAATGTCAGGTTGGAGCGATTATGGAAGGAACTGTAGACAGTTTAAAGGATTATGGAGCCTTTATTAATCTGGAAAATGGTTTGTCCGGTCTTCTTCACATTTCCCAGATCAGTAATCAGAGGATTAAACATCCAGGAGTTGTTTTAAAAGAGGGACAGAAGGTAAAAGTAAAAATTATCTCTACTGCGGACAACAAGATCAGCCTGAGCATGAAGGCTGTAGAGCCGGAAGATGAGATGAAAGAAGAACCATTTGACTATCATGAGGAAGGGCAGGCCTCCACAGGTCTTGGAGCACTGCTGAAAGGATTAAAATTTTAGAAACTGGGGAAAAACCATATAAAATATCAGGTTTCTGTGGTATAATACCAGCAATCTGTATTGCCAACTGAGAAAACAGAAAATGACACAGGGGAGGAATGAACTATGAATATTCCCAAATCATTTGACCAAGTTGATCAGTGGAAATCTGTGATGTTTTTGTATGACTCGGCGTTAAAGGAAATCAATACTAAAATTGAAATACTTAATAATGAGTTTGTGCATATATACAATTACAATCCCATTGAGCATATTAAATCCAGACTGAAGACACCAGAAAGCATAGTGAAAAAACTAAAGCGATATGGGTACGACGTAACGATTGACAACATGGTGGAAAAACTAAATGATATTGCCGGAATCCGAATCATATGCTCTTTCACGTCGGATATTTATCAAATTGCCGAGATGATAACCAAGCAGACGGATGTAACTGTTTTATACGTAAAGGATTATATAAAGCATCCAAAGCCCAATGGCTATAAAAGCTACCATATGGTGGTAACTATTCCTATTTATCTTACCGATGGTCCGGTAAATACTAAGGTAGAGATTCAGATCAGAACCATTGCCATGGATTTTTGGGCCAGTTTAGAGCACAAGATTTATTACAAGTTCGAAGGAAATTCTCCAGCCAATTTGGAGAAGGAATTGAAGGAATGCGCTGATGTGGTTGACATGCTGGATGCAAAGATGTTTTCCCTGAACCAGTCGATTTTGGAACTGAGCGAATCAGAGGAAGTTGGTCAGGAACAGAATTTGTGACAGTGAGCAGGGGAAAAAAGCAGCCTTGACGAGGCATACTCGCTAAGGCTGTTTTGCTTTGACAGACTGAAAAAAGAAGGAATATGAATGAGATCATTAACCAGGGAAACTGGAAAACTTTTAAAATACAATCAAAAAAATACTGTTGTATTTCAGCTGGCCTACCGTCTGATTACCATGCCTTTGTATCTTGTTATTGTAAACCAGGGACTGGAACTGGCCCTTCGCAAAGCGGGATACAGTTATTTGACAGGAAGTAATATTGTAGGATTTCTGCTCAAGCCGTGGACCATTGCCATGATATTTGTGGCAGCGGTTGTGGGAATCCTGCTTATATCTCTGGAGGCAGGCTGCCTGATTACTGCCTTTCAGGGAGCTGCTTATTCTCGTAAAATGGATCCGGGAGAAATTCTTTTGGGCGGCCTTCAGAAGCTGATAGATGAAATACGGAAAAAAAACTGGAAGCTGGGACTTTTAATTCTGGCTTCCTACGGAATAACCAATTTGTATCTGATCTACCGTTTGATGCTGCACATAAAGCCGGTGAAATTTGTACTGGAAGAGCTTTTTAACCAGCCTGTAGGATTGGCCGCCGTGGCTGCGGGAATGATTGCCCTGGCAGCAGTGACCATACCGGGAATGTATGTCTTTCACATTTGTATGATTGAGCAGAAGAGTTTCCGGGATGGATATTATGAAAGCGCCGGAATGGTAAAGAAACACTTCTTTCAGAGTGTTATTACCATGATGCTGTACTATGCTGTTTTTATAGCAGCCCTGTATCTGCTTTATTTTTTCTGTGTTGTGGTTATGGCTTTGGGGCTGACTGTCTTCTTTGATACGAGACTGGGCCTGGCATTGTTTCCAGAAGCCTGTGACCGGGTGGAGGCTGTGATTCTTATTATTGCCAGCATTTTTCTTGCTGTTTGGAATACGGCAGCAGTCAGCGCCAGATACTTTCATTTCAGCAATGCGCCCATGAACTTTACCTGGCTGGATGAGGTCCATTTGAGAAGAAATCTAAAAGGACGGCTGCTGGCAGGAGGAGCAGCTGTGGCGGCAGCAGCCAGTCTGTTTTTTTTGTTTGACGTTGTGCGAAATGGATCCAGTATGGCTGAGAACATGCTGGAGCAGATTCAGATTACTGCCCACAGAGGAAGTTCTCAGCAGGCACCGGAAAATACCATGGCGGCAATGGAACAGGCGGTGGCAGATATGGCCGATTTTGTGGAGATTGACGTCCAGGAGACAAAGGATGGCGTTGTGGTTCTGGGACATGATTCCTCTCTGAAACGGGTGGCGGGAGTCAACCGAAGCATCGCTTCCTATACTTTTGAAGAACTGCAGCAGCTGGATGTAGGATCCTGGTTTTCACCTGAATTTGAGGGAGAGAAAATTCCTACTTTGGAACAGGTTATGGAGTACTGCAAAGGACAGATTAATATTAATATTGAAATTAAAAATCTGGGAAATGATTCCCAGCTTCCGGATAAAGTAGTGGAGCTGATTGAGGCGTATCAGATGGCAGAGCAATGTGTGGTTACTTCTGTAAACCGTTCGTATCTTTCCAGAATTAAGGAGATTAATCCGGATATCCATACTGGTTATATTGTATCCGCTGCTTACGGCAACTATTATTCCGAAGATTTTATGGATTTTATCAGTTTAAGGTACAATTTTGTCACTCAAAATCTTGTAGAATCTGCTCATGAAAGAGGAAAGGCCGTTTACGCCTGGACAGTAAACACAAGAAGCGAGCTGGAGCGTATGAGAATTTTGGGTGTGGACAATGTAATCACGGACAATCCTATTCTGGCCAGAGAAATACTTGACCGGGAGGAAGTAACAGAAAATATTCTGGAGTATATCCGGATGATTTTTAAACCATGACTTATTACGGAGTGTAAAAAAGGAAAAATTATAGAAGGAAGGAAAATGACAATGAAAGCGGTTCTGCAGCGTGTAGAGAGAGCTTCCGTGTCCGTAGACGGAGAGGTGATAAGCTCCATAAACAAAGGATTCCTGGTTCTCTTAGGGATTTCGGGAAGTGACACGGAAGAGATTGGGGATAAAATAGCAGATAAGCTGTGCCGGCTGAGAATCTTTGAAGATGAAAATGGAAAGACCAATCTGTCACTGGCAGATGTGGGAGGAGAGCTTTTGATTATAAGCCAGTTTACCCTTTACGCTGACATCAAAAAGGGAAACCGGCCAAGCTTTGTGAAGGCAGGAGGGCCGGAAATGGCTAATAACCTGTATGAATATTTTATGAAGCGGTGCAAAACCCATGTAAACCGGGTGGAAGGCGGAAGATTCGGCGCGCATATGAAGCTGGATCTGATAAATGACGGACCATTTACTCTGGTCATTGACAGCGATGAGATCTGCTGATATTTTAAATATCAGCCAGTTTCTATAAAAACCCTGCTTATTCCTTATAAAGCGGGGGCATAAGATAAATGGAGGTTAAAAATGGAAAAGACAAAAGGACAGATATTAAGAGATCAGCTTACATGGAATTTCCCTCATATTGGAAAGGAAGCTCCAGAACAAAAAGAAGAGGCAGCACGTTTCTGCGAGGGTTATAAAGAGTTTCTGGACAAAGGAAAAACAGAGAGAGAATGTGTGACCCAGGCAGTAGCCATGCTTGAGGCAGCAGGCTATACTCCTTTTGATTCCCAATGCACTTACAAGGCGGGAGATAAGGTTTATTTGGTAAACAGAAAGAAATCTATCCTGGTTACCACCTTTGGTACAGAGCCGTTGGAAAAGGGAATCCGCATTAACGGAGCACACATTGATTCTCCAAGACTGGATTTAAAGCCGAATCCCGTATATGAGAAATCCGATCTGGCTTATTTTAAGACTCACTATTACGGAGGAATTCGCAAATATCAGTGGGCTACGATTCCGCTGGCAATTCATGGAGTCGTAGTAAAGAAAGACGGGGAGATTGTTTCTATCACTATTGGAGAGGAAGCAGGGGATCCTGTATTCTGTATCAGTGATCTTCTTCCTCATCTGGCGGCAGAACAGAATAAGCGCAGCCTGGCAGAAGGAATTAAGGGAGAGGAATTAAACGTAATTATTGGTTCCGTGCCATACGTAGATGAGGAAGAAATTAAAGAACCGGTAAAGCTTCTGGCACTTCAGATCTTAAATGAGAAATACGGAATAACAGAGAAAGACTTTCTTCGGGCTGAAATAGAGCTGGTTCCTGCCCAGAAAGCAGTGGATATCGGGCTGGACAGAAGTCTGATCGGCGCTTACGGACAGGATGACAGAGTGTGCGCGTACACAGCTCTTATGGCGGAAATTGACACAAAGAATCCTGTCTATACTACAGTAACGATTCTCACTGATAAAGAGGAGATTGGTTCAGAAGGAAATACAGGCCTGAATTCGGACTACGTGCTTCATTACATAGAGGATTTGGCAGATATGGCAGGAGCAGCTGTAAGAAAGGTTCTTAAAAATTCAATCTGCCTTTCTTCTGACGTAAATGCTGCTTACGATCCTACTTTTGCTCAGGTATTTGAAGAGAGAAATGCCAGCTATTTAAATAAAGGCTGTGTTCTTACTAAATATACTGGAGCCAGAGGAAAGAGCGGTTCCAACGATGCCAGTGCTGAAACCATGGCGAAGGTAATCGCCATGATGGAGGAAGAGGGTGTTTACTGGCAGATTGGAGAGCTGGGAGCTGTTGATATTGGCGGAGGCGGAACCATTGCCAAGTTTGTTGCCCATATGGATGTGGATGTAGTGGATTTAGGCGTTCCGGTGCTTTCCATGCATGCGCCTTTTGAGATCACCTCAAAGCTGGACGTATATAATACATATAAAGCTTTTAAGGCTTTTTACAAATAATTTTCAGGCAAGCACAGGGAAAGAAAATCCAAAATTTCTGTGAATTTCAGGAAAACTCTTTTACTCCGGGCCGCGATGTGGTAAACTGACAGGAAGCAGCTCGTGCCGGAAGCCTTTCTGCCGTAAAATGCAGGGGATTCCGGCACCACATACGGCAAAGCGCAGGAATACCTGGTTGTTTGACTGCGCCGCTGTTTGTGGCAATAAAAGAATATTAAGAAAGAAAAAGGATAGTATTTATGAGAAAGTTAGCTATGTTTTGCATCTGCGGACTGACAGCAGCGGTTTTGGCCACAGGCTGTTCCAAAAATGACGATACGGAGGAGACGACAGCCGCTGTTACAGAGGCCACGGCTTCAGACGCATCTGTTCCGGAGACTTTAGAGGCTGTTGATCTCTCAGGTGTGGATAATGGAACCATTACTCTGGGAGAGTATAAGGGAATCGAAGTTACTAAAGAGTCTACAGATGTAACAGATGAGGAAGTGGATACAGCCATTGAGTGGGAGCTGGAGGCAGCTGCAGCTTATGAGGATGCAGAAGACGGTCATGCGGTGGCAGACACAGATCAGGTAAATATTGATTATGTGGGAACGAAAGACGGAGTGGCCTTTGAGGGGGGAACCGCTGAGGGCTATGATCTGGTAATTGGATCCAATACTTTTATTGACGGCTTTGAGGATGGCCTTATTGGAGCCAAAAAAGGAGATAAGGTAAGTCTTAACCTTACATTCCCGGAAGACTATCAGAGCGAGGATCTGGCCGGCCAGGATGTAGTGTTTGATGTGACAATCAACAATGTACAGGTAAGACATGTGCCGGAGTTAGACGAGACCTATGTTAAGGAAAATACTGAGTTCCAGACTGTAGATGAGTACAGAGAGAATATCAGAAGCCTGATACAGGAGCAGAAGGAAGCCAACGCTCAGATGATGATGGAGAATACCCTTCTGGAGACAGTTATTAATAATTCTGATATTCAGCCAAATCAGGAGGCAATTGATGCCAACTATGACAGCTTTGTGGTAAGCTATACCAATCAGGCCACTGCTTATGGTATGGATTTGGCTACCTTTGCTGCTCTTAACGGAATGACAGAAGAAGACTTCCACTCTCAGCTTCAGCTTATGGCAGAGGCTTCTGTGGAGCAGAGACTGGTATTCGGCGCCATTGCAGAGGAAGAGAATCTCACAGTCAGCGATGAAGAGAGAGAAGAACTGGCAGTGGAGATGGGATATGAGACCGCTGAGGATCTTATTGCATCCGCGGGACAGTTCCTTGTAGATGATTATATCATTGCCGAAAAGGCTATGCAGGTTATGGTAGACAACGCAGTGATCCAGTAACCAGAAAATTATCATACAATAGGGGGAAAGCCTTTATGCAGCTTTTAAAGGACAGAATACGTAAGGATGGAAAAATTAAATCCGGCAATGTGCTGAAGGTTGACAGCTTCTTAAACCATCAGATGGATATTAAGCTGTTTGAAGAGATTGGAAAAGAATTTAAAAGAAGGTTTGAAGGTGAGGAGATCAATAAGATCCTTACCATTGAAGCCTCAGGTATTGGCATTGCCTGTATTGTGGCCCAGTATTTTGATGTGCCTGTGGTATTCGCCAAGAAAACAAAGACTAAAAATATCGCCGGCGATGTATATACTACAAAGGTAGAATCTTTTACCCATGGAAAAGTTTATGATATTATTGTATCCAAGGAATTTTTAGGACCTGGAGACAAGGTTCTCCTCATTGATGATTTTTTGGCCAACGGCAAAGCTCTGGAAGGATTGGCGGCTCTTGTGAAAGATTCAGGCGCTCACCTGGTGGGCGCGGGAATTGTCATTGAGAAAGGATTCCAGACGGGAGGAGAACGTTTGAGAGCTGAGGGAATCCGTGTGGAATCATTGGCTATTGTAGATGGAATGGATGAAGAGAAAGGAACCATCTGGTTCAGGGAGGACGAATGAACGGCACAAGAAAGGCACTGTTCTTTGACATTGACGGAACCCTTTTGTCTGAGGTGACTCATACCGTACCGGAAAGCGCCAAGCTTGCTCTTAAGAAGGCTAGGGAAAAGGGACATTTGGTGTTTATAAATTCCGGAAGAACCTACTGTCTGATCGGGCCCATTAAAGACCTGGTTGAGGCTGACGGTTACTGCTGCGGCTGCGGAACCAGGGTGATTGCAGAAGACGAGGTGATATTTTCAGCAACCATTGATCATCAGACAGGACTGAAAATTAAGAAGGATATTGTAACATATAATCTGGATGGAGTTCTGGAAGGAACGGAGAGCTGCTATTTCCAAAAGGAACACTCCAGAATTCCCAGAATGGAACAGCTTCGGGCCAGTGTGACAGCAGGAGGCAACGCTTCCCCTTATACTTGGGATGAAGACTGCTATGATTTTGACAAGTTCTGTGTCCTTGCAGACGAGGAAAGCGATATCACTGGTTTTTCCAGAGCCCTCGGACTGGGATTTGATATCATTAACCGGGGAGGCGGATTTTACGAATGTGTGCCTGCCGGATATTCAAAGGCTACAGCCATTGACATTGTGCTGAAGCATTACGGAATTCCGCTGGAAAATGCTTATGTTTTTGGTGACAGTACCAATGATCTGTCAATGTTTGAATATGCGAAAAATTGCGTTTTAATGGGTCACCATGATGTGGAGCTGGAACCTTATGCCACATTTTTTACTAAGAATGTGGAAGAAGATGGAATTGAATACGCTATGAAAAAACTGGGACTGATTGACTAGAACCGAAAAATTTCATAAAAAGAATAACAAGAAAACGGCTGACCGCCTGATCAGAAGGTCAGCCGTTTTTTTGTTGTGCCCCGCCAGGCGTGCGTTCTAAGGAGTAGATTCTTCTGTACAGCGAAGGATCTGGCTTTTGTGAGGTACTTAAGGGCAGCATAACGATAGTTGTTCAGATAGGACCTCTTGTTGATTCTGCCGAAGGTCGCCTCCAGACCGATGATGATGTATATAAGGAAGTCAAAAGAGATAGCTGAACGGATATGCTTTACAAGTCGGCGGGAACTATGCCTTTTTTCTTTCCCGGAGAAATGGTTCAATTCTTCCTCCCCCCTAATTAATGCAAAAAAGTGCAATTTAAAATGCAAAAAAAGGATAGTACTAAAATGCAAAAAAAGGCGGGGGCTTACAATTCTTTACAATTGTGCCATCTAAAAGTCCAGTGCTATATTAGAGGTGCCAAGCAATGAAAAATATATTGGGAGGGTGAAAAATGAAAACAAAGTGGAAAAAAGTGGTTGGCAGTTTGGCGGTGATTGCCGCCGTATCCATTCCATCCGCAAATTTTCTGGCTGCGGCGGCGGCAGAAAATGTGGAAGCTGGCGGGGGAGAGACAAAGGAGGCAGCTGCGCTTTCGGAGAGAAATATTCTCCCGGCAAAGTTCGGGATTCCCCGTACATTCCCGGTGAAGGGACAGCACCCGCGGGTGATGTTTACGGAGAAAGATCTTCCTGCAATTCGGGAGAATATGCGCAATGAGGAGGGAGCGAAAGCCACAAGAGATTTTTATAAGCTGCTGGCCATAGACACGGATGGGGTGCTGCCGGACAAGCTGGTGGGAAATAAGAGCAATATTGATTATCAGATTTTTGCTGTGATCGAAGCATATGCCTTTGATTATGCTGTCAACGGAAACGTGGAAAATGGCAGAAAGGCAATTACGGCTACAAGAAATTTTATTGATACCTTAAAGTTTAATCCGAAAGCCGGTGACATTGTCCGGGAAAGGTGTTCGCCGATTTATCTTTCGGCTATGGTCTACGACTGGTGCCATCCTCTTATGACGGATGAAGATAAGAGAGCTTTTGTGGATTATGCGGAAAAGATGGCATCCACGATTACCGGAATGGGCGGCTGGCCGATGGACAGGCTCTATACGGTAAACGGCCATAACTATGAAACACATATTAGCCGGGATCTGCTTTCTTTTGCCATCGCATGTTATGACGAATATCCGGATATCTATAATCTGGTGGCCGGATATATGATGAATGATGGAATGGTAGATTCTAAAAACTGGTGGTTCCGTTCCGGCACATTCCATCAGGGGCTGGGATACAATTATCTGCGCTTTGGCTGCGACCTGTATTCCGAATTCCTGTTCTATCGGATGAACGGAACTAAGCTGTACAGCGATGATATGGGGAAGGTGCCTTATATGGAGCTGTATAACCAGAGACCGGATAACCGTTCTTTCCCGGAGGGAGACAATAATGGAGATTCTCTGGCGGATAAAATTCCCACCTGGAAGCGGGGGGATATGCAGAATCTGCTGTATGCATCTTCTATCTGGCATGATCCCTATTTAAAGGGCGATTATGAGCGGTGCAGCAACGGCTATACATACCTGACCTACAACAGCTTCTTTCCGCTGATGACTCCGGTGAATTTCCTCATCGTCAATGATCCGTTCCTGGAGGCAAAGCCGCGGACCGAACTTCCGAAGACCAGACTGTTTGGCTCGCCAAACGGCTTGATGGTAGCCAGAACCGGATGGAACGAGGGTGTGGAGAGTTCAGATGTCATTGTCTGGGCCAAGATTGGGGAAACCTACACCGGCAACCATGCACATCTGGATTCCGGAAGCTTCCAGATCTACTATAAGGGGCCGCTGGCCTGGGATAATGGCCGCTATGACAGTTTCGGAAGCCAACACGATATCAACTATGCCAAAGAAACCATTGCCCACAATTCCCTGCTGATTTATGATCCCAATGAAAAGATGGCGGGGTATAATGTTTTACCTGCACCGAAAAATTCCGGCGGTCAGAGAAGAGCCAGCAAACCTCTGGAACTGCTGTCTGATCTGACCAGTGAGGAAGTCCATCAGGCTGACCTGCTGGCTATGGACTACGGGGAAGATCCCATCAATCCGGAATACTCTTACATAAGCGGCGATCTGGCTCCCGGATATTCTGACAAGGTATCGGAAGTTCGGCGTTCCATGATGTTCATGCCTACGGGGAACGAAGAAAAACCGGCAGTCTTTGTGGTAATGGACAAGATCACAGCGGCGGATGCATCCTTTAAGAAGACTTTCCTGCTGCATTCCCTGCAGGAACCGCAGGTAAACGGCAATGTGACGGAGATCAAGCGAGACAGCATTGGCTATAACGGTAAGCTGACGGTGCAGACCCTGTACCCCAAAAATCCGGAAATTGTCAAAATCGGCGGACCCGGCAGGCAGAATTGGGTTGTTGATCGGAATTATGCTCCTACCGGAGGAAAGTATTATTCTGATTATGATCCTGAAGAAAGCTCCGAGTTTGGATGGGGGCGTGTGGAGATCAGCCCGTCTGAGAGAAATGAGACAGACTATTTCCTGAATGTGATGTATGTTTCAGATGCGGACAATTTAAGTCCGGTAGACAGAGCGGAGCTGATTGAGACAGAAGATATCCTGGGAGCAAGGATTTTCGACAATGTAACCCTGTTTGCAAAGAATAAAGAACGTCTGACAAAGGACGTGTCAGTGACGATTCCAGGTGAAGGCACGGTAAAAGTAGCTGTGGCTGGTATTTCAGAAGGCGAATGGACGGTTACCAATGAAAAGGGCGAAGTTCAGACAAAGACGGCGACAAAGGAAGGCGGCAGCATTTACTTTACCGGAGAAGCCGGCACCTATCAGCTGCATTTAAACAAATAAAACAGGAAAAAGGGGAAGGATATGAAAAGAAAGAAGAAATTAATCAGAGTCATCTCTTTAGCAGCCGTTCTCTCAGCCGGATTGTCATTTACCTCTCTGGCTGAGGAGGGCTGGGCTGAGGAAGAAGGGGGATGGGCCTACTATGACAGCAATGGCGTGCGCGCGGCCAGTCAGCTTCTGGAGATCGATGGAGACTATTACTATTTTGGAGAGGATGGTCTCATGGTCAGCAATCAGTGGGTTTCCATTGAGAACTTTGCTTCAGGGGATTATGAACCGGACAAATACTGGTATTATTTCCAGAACAACGGAAAAGCATATCGGTGCTCCGACAACACTCCGTCCGGTGTTACCCGCACAAAAGAGATCGATGGAAAGAAATATGCCTTTGATTCAGAGGGGCGGATGCTTTACGGCTGGGTCCTGGACGGAGAACGACTGACGGAAGATGATGCATGGATGGAAGGCGAATATTACTTCGGTGATGAGAATGACGGATCCATGAAGACCGGCTGGCAGAAACTGCACATTATTGCGGATCTGAACGATGAAGTGATGCCCAACGATGGGATCTGGGAAGATGAGGAGCAGGATCGATGGTTCTATTTTTCAGAAAAGGGAAAAAAATTCAAGGGAAAAGAGGACAGGATGGCCAAGCTGACCATTCACGGTCAGAAGTACGGATTTGACGAGTATGGACGGATGATATCATCCTGGTATGCAGATCCCACCCTTATTACAACTGATCAATATGATAAGACGGCAAGTGCAGAAGAAAATCTGACCCAGAGACAGGGCGGAAGCGAATATACCAAAGAATTTATGTATTTCGGCTCTCCTGAGTCCGGTGCACAGTACACGAAAGGGTGGTTCAGCGCCAGACCGAGCCGGTATCTGATGGAGTCTAAGCACTTGGAAGATTCGACTTATATGTACTATGCCGATGGAGAGGGACATCTTTATGCAAATGAGATTCGCACCATCGACGGCGAAAAATATGCATTTGACAATTACGGAAGACAGATCAGAGGGCTGGTGTGCCTGGAAATGGAAGAGGAAGATTCTTCATCCAGATTCTTAAATGTCTGGTACCAGGACAAGAAAGACCGTGAGTTTTCTTCAATTGATGAGTTTAATGACCTGATCGCCTATGAGCGAAACAACTCTAAGGGAAGTCTGGTTGAAAACTATGAGTCGGATTTTGACAGCCGTAAGAGACGCTTTTACTATTTTGGAGGAAAAGACGGACAGATGCTGACCGGAACTCATGAGATTACCCTGACCAGCGGCGAAAAGGTTGAGTTTTGCTTTGCAAACAGCGGGCGCTTAAAGGGCAGCGGCCTGTTTGGCAAAAAGGATGACAAGCTCTATAAGGCCGGGATGCTTCTCAAACCGGCGGAGGGGCAGAAGTATGCAGTGGTTCGCGTAGAGGATGTGACCAAGACAGTTGCAGACGAGGAGCGGACTTTCCAGACCCTGAATGTGATGGAAGTCAGTGATTTTATTGATGAAATATGTAATTCCGGCATCTATGACGAGGACAGGGACGAGCGGGTTTGGACTGTCCGGGGAGAGCTGCCGAATGTAACCTATTATCTGATTGGCCAGAACGGTAAGATCGTAAAGAACAAGAAACGCGCCACTGATGGAGAAGGATATCAGTTTTGCGTTAAGAACGGAAAGATTCAGACGATTACAGTAGATTAGATTTCAGAGAATGGAAAAAATAGGTAATACAAGGAGAGCGGAACATGAAACGGCGATGGAAACAAAAATTGTCAGCGCTTTTAACGGCAGCCTTGGTGTTGTCAACAGTAAATGTCAATCCTTTCTATGTGTCAGCAGTTGGCACAGCAGGTACGATCATTGGTTTTGAAGAGCTGGACGAAACATATGCCCTGCAGTATCTGCCGGTGGGAGCAGAACAGACAGAGATCGAATTTCCAACAGAATTACGGGCAGATCTGGCCAGTGAAGCGGGAAAAGGAGACAGGGATTCAGAGAAATCAAAAACAACGGCCAGTTCCATAAGACATTATAATCTGGTCAAAAATACGGCTACGGCTTCAGACGCTTGGAAGGAAGAAGCTGAGGAAGAAGATTACTTTGATGAAATCGAACTGTCTAATGATGCGGAAACCGGAATGGATGAAAGCATCGAAGGCGTGATTGGGAATGTGAAATGGGTTCTGAATAAAGAGAAGAGCGACTCAGAGGAGTTTAACTCTGAGGAAGCAGGCACCTATGTATATGATCCGATTATCCCAACTGTATACACGGTGGGAGAGGATGCAGATCTTCCCCAGATCACGGTTCTGATTGGAGCCGGTGAGGAGCCTGCCACGGGGCTTGAAGATGGAATTCTGACCCTCGTATCGGAAGAGAATGGAAGCGGCACAGGATGGAACTGGGCTGGCTCAACGCTGAACATCAATGGCAGCTTTAGTGGGAATAAGCAGATTGTGTTCGCTGAAAACGTAAACACTGCGACCATAAAGGTAAACAGCGGAGTTACCCTTACACCGGA
>DXFU01000027.1 GCA_019114305.1 Candidatus Hungatella pullicola
ATCGGTACAATGATACTCCTTTACCGCCGTAGTCCGAGCGTTCAAAGCGTCGCAGGCAACGGGTAGAGCTTCGGCAGACCGCCGGAGGGGTGAAAGTCCCGTGGAGCTATGCTAACAGCCGTCCGGTAAGCCCCCTTTGTATGTTGTAATAGTGGACTTGCCACTATTCATATAGTGTATTAGCCAGTCTTGGAAAGGGGGCTAATCATGGCAAATACGGATAAAAACCAGATACTTTGCAGGAGTGTTTTCAAAAGCGGCGAAAGCACGACTTCAAAAGCTCAATTCACAAAAAAGTGGGTTGAAATGATAAATAGAATAGAAAAAAATAAGGCGGTTCGCCTTACGAAATAACAATGACAAGCTGTTTTCTGCATGGTATAATTTATGTAGAAAGCAGCTTGTTCCTATCTCTAAGGAGATATGAATATGAAAGTAGCTATCTATTGCCGCTTATCCGAAGAAGATAGAAACAAGCAGTTTGAAACTGACGACAGCAACAGCATTCAGAACCAAAAGGCCATGCTGCTGCAATATGCTATGGAACAGGGGTGGGAACTTTACAACATTTACAGCGACGACGACTATACCGGCTCTGACAGACGGCGACCGGAATTTAACCGCCTGCTGAAAGACGCGGAGCAACACAGATTTGATATTATCCTCTGTAAGACACAATCACGGTTTACCCGCGAACTTGAATTAGTGGAAAAGTACATTCACGGTTTATTCCCGATATGGGGTATTCGTTTTATCAGTATTGTTGACAATGCAGATACCGCAAACAAGGGAAATAAAAAGTCCAGGCAGATTAACGGGCTTGTCAATGAATGGTACTTGGAGGATATGTCTGAAAATATCCGCAGCGTCTTGACGAACAGACGGAAAAACGGTTTTCATATCGGTGCATTTGCCCTTTATGGGTATAAGAAAGACCCAGACCAGAAAGGGCATTTGATAATCGACGAAGAAGCCGCAGCCGTTGTCCGTGAAGTTTTTACCTTATTTTCACAAGGTTACGGAAAAACTGCAATCGCCCGTATGCTCAATGACAGGGGCATACCAAATCCAACAGAATATAAGCGTCTACACGGCTTGCGTTATCAACAGCCGAAAACGAAAAACAGTACCCTCTGGAAATACTTTGCTATTTCCGATATGCTGATAAATGAAATCTATATCGGCAATATGGTACAGGGCAAGTATGGGAGCATTTCTTATAAGACAAAGCAGAACAAGCCCCGTCCAAAAAGTGAGTGGTATATCGTTGAGGGAACGCATGAGCCGATTATTGACCGGGAGCTATGGGATAAGGTGCAGGCGTTAATCGCACAGAGGGCAAAGCCCTTTGATGTGGGGACAATCGGTTTATTCGCAAGAAAAGCCCGTTGTGCAAACTGCGGTTATACTATGCGTTCTTCTAAGAATCACAATAAGCACTATCTACAATGCTCTAACCGCCATGTGGCAAAGGACGCTTGTATCGGTTCCTTTATCTCTGTTGATAAACTGGAAAGAATGGTTATCGACGAGATTAACAAACTGGCAGCCGAGTATCTTGATAAGGACGAGTTAGAACAGAACATAGAATTTTGTGATAACTTGCAGGGACAGAAAAAACGTCTGCTCTCTGATATAGCCGTCTATGAGAAAAAGGTTGCAGAGTTTTCCAAAGGTATCCGGGAACTTTACATGGATAAGGTCAAGGGCTTAATATCTGAAAGCGATTATGTGGAAATGTCAAAGGACTTTACTACGGAGCGCGACCGACTGGAACGTGTAATTGCTGACGGAGAAAAGCAGTTAGCCGAAATCGAGGAAAAAATTGCGGTGGGCGATAACCGCCGTCAAATTATCGAACAATATTCCAACCTGGAACACCTTACCCGCGAAATCGTGGAAATACTGATTGACTATATATCTGTCGGCAAGCGTATTCCGGGAACAAGGGACGTTCCGATTGAAATTCACTGGAACTTTTAATCAAAAGTTGTTCTTATATGATTGCACCATCAGAAACAGGTAGCGGTATTTATAATATTGACTTAATGTACCTGTGATACCGGATTTCTTTTTGGTTTTTACTTGTGATTTTAGTTTTTGCATTTGTGGGTTCCCTCCTCTCTGTTGTTAGTTTCATTATGCCAGAAGTTATATGTTTTACAATTCTCAAGTATTTGCTAAAATATTGATATTTTGTCAAAAATAAAAAGTAGTGTTTTTTTGTGCTCTGAGAAAAGTGCATAAAAACACTACTTTTTAATAAAAAAATCAATGCATTTTGTTCATTCTGCTTTGCTTGGGAGTACAGCCGTATCTTTGCTTGAAAATCCGGATGAAATGAGCCGTGGATGCGTAGCCTAACATTTCAGAAATTTCTTTGACTGTATAGTCGGTGGAATCCAAAAGTTCTTTGGCTCGCAGCAGTTTCTTCTCTACCAGATAATCCGAATAGTTAACACCCATAATAGATTTGAAAATACGGCTTAGGTAACTGGAACTGATACCCAGATCTTCACTCATTTTTACAAGGCTTACGTCATGAAACAGATTTTCTTCTACGTAGTTTTCAATTTTCTGCTTCCAGTCAATGACGCTGTCCTCTGTTTTAGCGCTGGAATCCTGCAGCTGCTGAAGAATCTGCTCCATCCATTTTCGGAAATCATCAATATCCACAATGTTTTTCAGCTGTTCCCGGATGTCGCTTCCCCATACGGCTGATTCATCATATCCGGCAGAAAGTGCGGCTTTCCGTATTGCGGAAACCAGATCGGTAAGTGTATTTTCACGATAATCAATGGAGTACAGGTTACTGCAGAATGACTCAATGATTGTTTCAATAGAATCTTTTAGCTGATTCCAATCTCGATTTCGAATATCATCGGTTACTTTTTTCAAGTATCTGTCCATGGTTCCGCTGGGTTTCAGATCCAGAGTACAGAGCCAATTCCACGACAGAATTGTTTTATGAGGGCAGAAGAACGAATACCTCTCTCCTTCCCGGGCTTTCTGATAGGAATCGGGAAGCTGATCTATTTGATCTGTTGTGGGTCCGAGACAAAGGGTAAAAGGAACAGACAGTATTGTTTCCAGCTGCTGTTTG
The DNA here is from genome assembly GCA_019114305.1 of Candidatus Hungatella pullicola. Taxonomy (GTDB): domain Bacteria; phylum Bacillota; class Clostridia; order Lachnospirales; family Lachnospiraceae; genus Hungatella_B; species Hungatella_B pullicola. The sequence continues at coordinate 3,104 of DXFU01000027.1, forward strand.
ATTTCAGGGGCTATGGTATTCCCCTCCTCTAACTGGTCAAAATTTAAAATTCCGTAAATCAGGTCTTTTTCGTCTGTAATGGAATATATTTCGTAGGCATCATGGTGCTGATGAAACAGATCATTTACGCTGTAGTTTACAAGAATCCTGCTGTGCGCATTGTATTCTCTGCCAAATCGAATTTTTACCAGAAAAGCGGCATAGAACGGGCGGGAAAAACCGATAATTTCCGAATCATATTCCAGGCTGGGATTATTGGGGCTTAAAATACGTTTGACCATATTGTGGTAAATAATGGGCTGGTTAGCCGTAAGGTGCTCTTTCAGATCTTCTACCTGAAACATTAAGGAGTGAAACGTATTTTCCAGGAGACGGTACTGATTTTGTTCTTCTGCCGTATCGGTCCGATTGGCTACCTGCTGTATGTTTTCTATTATGTAGGCCATTGGACTATGAGCTCGTTTCGTAATCAGCACAGCGAACAGAACATTAAAGCAGATTAGTATACTGCATAGGGTCAGCAGCCAGACTTTGATATCGGTCATACCGGAAAAAACGTCGTCGATAGGAACCAATGAAATGTATTTCCAGTTGTTGTAACTGGAACTGGCATAGGAAACAATGTATTCTGCCCCTTGCTGGCGGCATTTAAAAAAGCCGTCTCCAGGCTGCTGAGAAATGCTTTTGAACCAGTCCTGGGCAGGAGAAAATTGTAAAGATTCCGGCTGAATGCCTGCAATTACTTGTCCCTGGCTGGAGACAATACTGTAGGCTCCCGCCGGGGAAGTGCGGGTCTTTTCCATAGCCTGAACCAGGGCATCAGTTTTTATTTCAATAACCAGCATTGCCCGACGCTGAGGATCTGAATTGAAATAGGGGATGGACCGGGCATAAATACAGGCGGAATTTCCCTGTGAAACAGGCATCCAAAGGAGAAATTCCTCAGAGGTAATAACTGACTGCAGCCATTGGTTTTCCAGCCGCGCGTTTACATCACCCTGATCCAGAAAAAATACGTGGCTGCCGCGGAACAGCAATTGATTGAATGGATAATATAAATCAATCTGATTTACAAAAGAATAAGATTCCTGAATTTCGTATAGCCGTGAACTGATCTGCAGAATTGTATAGGACTCATCTCGAATGGGCTGGTGGATGGGATTAATAAGCAGATCATTGGAGAATCTGTCGCTGAAATGAGTGACAGATTCTCCAATTACAGGTTCAAAAATAGTTTCATCCACAAAATCTCTTACCTGGCAGATATTGTAATAATTAATTTCTTCCAGTTTGTCTCCGTAACGTTCTGTAAAATATTTATACAGAATAAACTGAGGAACAATGGTGGCCACTACGATCAGTAAAATATTGAAAAACAAGAGCCTGGAATAGATGTGGTTAAATCGAAATTTTTTTGTGCGTTCTTTTTTCATGTTTGTTAAATCTGTATATTATATATAGGAAAAATGGCAGGTACTTATATATTATAACAAAATGAAAAACAAATTGCTATTGCAATATTAAAGATAAGGCTTCATAGGAGTCAATGATTGTTTGGAAATATGTTGAAAAATGCGGTTCTATATATTAAAATAGTTGATAAGAGATGATACGGGACGGGACAAAAGGAGGTGGAGTTATAGACACCGTTCTTCTGTTTGGAAAGTATCGGATATGTAAGGTTTTGGGGACGGGAAGAGCCGGCACTGTTTTTTTGGCAGTGCATGTAGGGCTTGAGGAGTACCGTGCGGTTAAGCGGGTTCCGAAAAGCTTTGCAGATTATGAACGTTTCCGGAGGGAGGCTTTGATCCTTAAGGGACTGCGCCATCCTGGAATTCCTATTGTATATGATTTAGAGGAAGATGACAGATACAGCTATCTGATTGAGGAGTATCTGGAAGGAGAATCTTTATTTCACCTGGTAAAAAGCCAGGGAAGTCTCAGCCTGGAGTTGACCGTGTTCTACGGGATACAGCTGGCTGACATCATTCATTACCTGCACGTCGCGGGAGAAAACCCTATTTTACATTTGGATTTGCAGCCTAAAAATCTGCTTTCGTGTCATGGAAGGCTCAAGCTTATTGATTTTGACCATGCTGCATTTTTTTATGAAGCCAATCTGGAACGGCAGAGGTATGGGACCATAGGTTTTGCAGCCCCGGAACAGTATGAGATGGATGGGATATTGGATCAGAGAACGGACCTGTATTCGGCTGGCGTTCTTCTGTACTTTATGTACACAGGTCTTTATCCATCTGTACCTTTTTCTTGTGAAACAATAAGAAATAAGGGGCTTGCCTCTGTGATCGGCACCTGTCTCAAACAGGACAGGGAAAAGCGTTTTTTAGATGCTGGAGAGCTGTCAGAAAGTTTAAAGCAGCTGGAACGGAATTTAAGTCCTGGAAAAATAAGTCCTGAGTCATCTCTTGTAATTGCTCTGGCGGGCAGTAAGCCTGGAGCCGGAGTTACGCATCTGGCCATCGGCCTGTCTGTTTATCTAAGAAATCTTGGTTTTCCCAATCTATATGAAGAAAAAAATGAATCCTCTATGGGCGCCGCTTTGGCAAAAGCTGTAGGAGCTGTCCGCGACAGCTTTGGACTGATGAAATATAAAAATTTTGTCTGGAAACAGCGTTATGGTCCGGCAGTATGGGTCAAACCTCATCCCTATGACTGGATTGTGGCAGATTATGGAACAGAGATAGAGGCCGCAGTGAAAAGCTGTCCTGACAGAGTCGTTTTTGTTGCGGACAGCTGTTTGTGGAGTCTGGAGGCAGGCGTGAGAAAGGCTGCTGCTTTGGAAGAAACACAGATTCCCTGGGTGGTTGTTTTTAATCATGGAGCCCATGGAGAGACGATATTTAGACCTCAGATATGTGAGAAGCAGCTGTGTCTGAAAGCCCCCTATTTCTCCAGCCCTTTTCAGGAAAGCAATGACACAAAAAGCTTTTACAGGGAATTGATGGAAGGACTTGGCGTGTTTGAGAAAAGAAAAGGGAAATTCAGAAGATGGGGAAGGAGGAAGGGAAAAGGATGGAGACAAAAGGAAGGTTTCCGTTTAAATGGGCTTCTGGAAAAAGGAAAGAGAGTTATTTTCCCAGGACGATTGGAATTCTGGGAGCAGGAAGAGGAACAGGAGCCACCCATTTCACCTTTATGACAGCCTCCTACTTGACAGGAGTTTTGCGGGAGAGCTGCGCGGTTCTGGAATGGAATGAACATGGAGATTTTGAGAGGGTAAAGCAGCTGGCCGGCTGTTCTATGAAATCAGCTCTCTTTTTTACGCTGCTGGAGACAGATTTTTACCCAAAAGCAGGAGAAACAAGCCTTGTTTTGTGCAAAAACAGGGTCTACGACAATGTAATTGTGGATTATGGAGAGTGGCGTGAGGAAGTATTAGGAGAATTTTTTCGGTGCGACAGACAGTTTGTGGTGGGCAGTTTAAGCGAGTGGAGGCTGGAAGCTTTGACGGAGGCCGCCGTCAGGAGAAGACAAGGGTTTCACTGGGAAACCCTTACTGTCTTCGGCAGTGAGGAGGCCAGAAAAAATCTGGAAAAGAAGCAGAGAAGCCCTGTCAGGCGGGTTCCTGTTTCATTGGATGTATTCCAGATCACAGAGCAAATCATTGATTTTTATCAACAGCTTTTCTGAGGGCAGGCGGGAGTAATTGTGTCACGGCAAGTCTCCTTAAAGGTAACTGGCCTGCCCCCGGACAGGGGGAAAGGAAAGGTTTGATGAAAAAAGGAAAGTCAGACAGACAGGGCAGGGCGAAGGAGCCGGAACAGGAACTGTCAGAGGAGAGAAAAAGCTATCTGTCCGGTTTAAAAAGATATAGGGACAAAGGCGTTGTCATAAAAATAGATGGAAAGGAAGCGGATATAGGAGAGTGGAATAAAATTTTTGAGGTCAGAGATTCCAGTTTTTATATGGCTGATTTTGTGGCTGACCAGGATACAGGCCGTCTGAAGGAAATACGGTTCGACAGGGTTTACAATAAGTAGAAAAATACAGGCGGGCCGGCGGCGGGATGCCGTCTTCAGCCGGGGGGGCACAAAGGGCCGGCTCAGGGTGGGATAGGGGAATTATGGAACGTAATGAAATTGTAAAGTATATCGGAAGGAAATATGGTATAATCGAGTAAAATCCATTGTCAGGAGGGATACCAATGAAAAAGGCAGCGGCGTTGTTGGCAGCAGTGCTTGGATTGGCGGTATTACTGGCGGCCGGGCTTGTGGGAGTCCGTCTGATCCGGACATATACCCCTTCCAATGAACCGGCTGATATAGATGAAATTCTTGGAAGCAGAGAGGGATATGTGGCTATTTATCTCAACAATGAGCTTCAGGAAGAACAGGGAATTTATTATGAGGGACAGACCTATGTGCCGGTAAAATGGGTCAATGAGAAGCTGAATGAAAGGTTCTACTGGGACAGCAATGAGAACATACTCGTTTATACCCTTCCGGAAACCATTGTGTATGCAGATGAAAACACTCAGGGAACTTCCGGGGCCCCTTTGCTGGTTAACAGAGAGGATGGCGTTTATCTTGCGGCAGGACTGGTGGCCAATTATACCAATATTCGGGTGGAAGCTTTTGACGAAGGGGAACACAAGAGAATATTTGTGGACAGCCAATGGGAGCCTGTGGAGAAGGCGCAGCTGAAACGGAAGGGAAGCGTGCGGGTAAGAGGAGGGATTAAAAGCCCTGTGATTACAAGACTGGATCGGGGAGCCGGCGTCATCCTTGTGGAAGCTATGGATACCTGGGTTAAGGTGAGGACGGAAGACGGATATCTGGGATATGTAGAGAAAAAGAGACTGGGGGACATTTATGAGGAGACTCCTGTCAGCAGTTTTCAGGAGCCGGTTTATACCAGTGTTTCCATGGATGAGCCGGTGTGTATGGCATGGCACCAGGTAACAAGGCCAGAGGCCAATGATAATTTTGAAAGTATGGTGGAGGACGCCAACGGGCTGAATGTAATTTCGCCTACCTGGTATGCACTGACGGATAATGAGGGAAATTTTACCTCGCTGGCGGATAAAGAATATGTGGATAAGGCCCATGAAAGAGGGATTCAGGTGTGGGCTCTTATTGATAATTTCAGCGACAATGTTAATACAGAGATTCTTATGGCAAAAACTTCCACCAGAAGAAAGCTCATTGACAGCCTGATGGCGGAGGTTGAGGAATACGGCCTGGATGGACTGAATCTGGATTTTGAAGGAATCAAAGAAGAGGCAGGAGTCCATTATGTCCAGTTTATCCGAGAACTGTCAGTGGCCTGCCGCAACAACGGAACCGTGCTGTCTGTTGATAATTACGTTCCAACAGAGGGAACCGCTTTTTATAACAGAAAAGAGCAGGGAATTGTGGCGGACTATGTAATTATTATGGGGTATGACGAGCACCATGGAGGCGGGGAGGCCGGATCAGTGGCTTCCATTGGTTTTGTGGAAGACGGAATCGCCAATACCCTGAAAGAAGTTCCAAAGGAAAAGGTAATCAATGCGATTCCCCTGTATACCAGAGTGTGGACTGAGCAGGAAGACGGAACTACTACTTCCTCTGCTTTAGGGATTGCAAGGGCGCAGGAGTGGCTGGACGAGAATCAGGTATCTCTTCGGTGGGACGAGGATACCGGTCAATATTACGGTGAGCTGGAGACAGACGAGGGCCTGAAACGGATTTGGATGGAGGAATCACGGTCAATCAGCCTTAAGATGGCTCTGATTAAGAAATATGATTTGGCCGGGGTGGCCTGCTGGAAACTGGGATTTGAGCCCGCCCAGCTGTGGGAGGATATTCGGCTGGATCAGGAGTAGATCTGGGATTTTTAAGAAATAAATACATAAATATCAGAAACGGAAGCGCAGAAGTATGAAAAAATGGTTGTTAGCTGCTGCTGCAGTCTGCGTTTTAATATCAGGCTGTTCCAGAAGAGAGGAAGAAAGCTGGTCAGACAGGGAGGTTGAAACAACGGCAGAGGGAAGCGGTGAGAAAAGTACGGAAGGAACTGCAGGCTCAGAATCAGAGCACATATTGCCGTCAGATGACAATGGGGGAGAAGAGACAAGAGAAGGAGATCAGGAGAAATCCACGGAAGAAGAACCATGGGACGGGGATACAGGAAGAACCATTCTTTTAGCCTCTGATATACATTATCTGGCAAGACAGCTTACGGATTTTCAGCAGGGTTTTACCTATCGGGTTGAACATGGAGATGGGAAGATTGTTCCCTATATCTGGGAGATTACCGATGCCTTTATCCAGGAGGTAAAAGAGACGGATCCGGATCTTGTGGTTCTGTCCGGGGATTTAACCTATAATGGGGAGCGGGCCAGTCACGAGGAGCTTGCTGATCATTTGAAGGAAATTGAGGACAGCGGGATTCCGGTTGCGGTGATTCCGGGAAATCATGATATTAACAATACAGCGGCAGCCCAGTTTGTGGGGGAGATGGCGCCTCAGGCAGAGTATATTCAGGCTGAGGATTTTGAAGAGATTTATTATGAGTTTGGATATGAGGAGGCCATCAGCCGAGATCCCGCTTCCCTCAGCTATGTTTATCCTGTGGATGAGATTACCTGGGCACTGATGCTGGATACCTGTCAGTATGAACCTTATAACCAGGTAGGCGGTATGATATCCAATGAAACCTATCACTGGATAGAAGAGCAGCTGGAACTTGCCTGGGATCAGGGAATTCATGTGATTCCCATTGGTCATCATAATCTTTTAGATGAAAGCGAAATTTATGTGGAGGACTGTACAATCGAGCACAGTGAGCGTCTGATTGAAATGTTGGAAGGCTGGGAGGTTTTGCTGTTTTTAAGCGGTCATCTCCATGTACAGCATTTTATGCAGTCGGGGGACGGAGAGGGAATTTATGAGATTGTTTCCAGCTCGCTGGCCACATCTCCGTGTCAGTACGGAATTCTCCACTACGGAGATGACGGAAGCTTTGAGTATAAGACAAAAGCGTTGGATATGGAAAGCTGGGCCAAAGCCAGAGACGTCACGGACAGCAATCTTTTAAATTTTACAGAGTTCAGGGATGAATTCCTTTATAAGGTTTTTTATAATCAGGCCCAGGATGAGTTTAGCCAGAGCCAGGCTGCTGCAGATTATACAGATTATGAACGCCATGCCATGGCCGATGTCTATGCGGCTTTGAAAGTGGCTTATTATGCGGGCAAAGCAGCCAAAGTCATAGATCAGGTAGAAACTACACAGGGATATGATCTTTGGCTTCAGCGGACGCAGCCGGGAGTACTGTATCAGTATATTGAGTTTATGGTAGCGGATGGGAAGGTGGATTATAACTACCTGCGGGTAGAGTGAAATCCAGGTTCTTTTTTGTTTTTTCTCCAGATATACTTTCAATGAGAATGTAGAAGATTCAGGCGGGAATGTGAGAGGACTGAAAGGAGAGACCATTTTAGCTGTTTTTATGCTTATTATGGTTTACGCTGTGGCCTGCCAGGGAGGAAAAATGGTTTCCGGCATCAGTGTTCAGGCAGGGAAAGCAAAACCGGTGGTAGTAATTGACGCGGGACATGGAGGCCGGGATCCAGGCAAGGTAGGCGTAGACGGAAGCCTTGAGAAGGATGTGAATCTGAGTATTGCCTGGAAGCTGAAGGAATATCTGGAGGCATCTGATGTGATGGTGGTCATGACCAGAGAAGATGACAACGGGCTGTATTCTGACAGTGATTCCAGTAAGAAAGCGGCGGATATGAAGGAAAGGTGTGAGATTATCAACCAGACCGCCCCGGCCCTGACGGTTAGCATCCACCAAAACAGCTACCATCAGGAAGAGGTACGGGGCGGTCAGGTATTTTATTATAAGGGATCAGAAAAAGGCAAAAGGCTGGCTGATCTGATTCAGGAAAGATTTGACTATGTGCTGGGGGGGAAAAACAGCAGGAAGGCCAAGGCCAATGACAATTATTATCTGCTTCTCCACGCCAGAACGCCTATTGTCATTGTGGAATGCGGCTTTTTATCTAACTGGGAGGAAGCGCAGCTGTTAGGGACAGAGGAATATCAGGACCGGCTGGCCTGGACCATCCATATGGGAATTATGGAGTATTTAAATACCGGGGGAAATACATATTGAGAGGGAAGGTAAGATGAGAAACACAGGAAAAGAACGGATGATAGAAATAAATGGAATCCGGCTGAGAGAGTATGAGTTTAATACGGTGATCGTGGGAAGCGGAGCCGCAGGATATAATGGGGCAGACAGACTGTTTCAGTACGGGCAGAAAGATATTGCTTTGGTAACAGAAGGAGTCTGTCTGGGAACCAGCAGAAACACAGGAAGCGATAAGCAGACCTACTATAAGCTTACTCTTTCAGGAAGCAGCCCTGATAGTGTAAGAGATATGGCGGCGACCCTGTTTCAGGGACAGTGCGCAGATGGAGACAATGCTTTGTGTGAAGCAGCCCTGTCTGTGAAAGGATTTACTCGATTGGGGGAACTGGGAGTGGGATTTCCTAAAAACCGGTGGGGAGAATATATTGGATATAAGACCGATCACGATCCCCGTGAGAGGGCTTCCAGCGCAGGACCTTATACCAGCAGAATGATGACGGAATGTCTTCAGAGAGCAGTGGAAGAAAAGAAAATCCCTGTTTTTGACGGATTCCTTGTTATTGCCATTTTGTCCAACGGGGAGAGATGTTTTGGACTGTTGTGTCTTGACTGCGGACATGTGGAACAGGAAGAGCTTCGCTATGCGGTATTTCGCTGTAAAAATGTTTTGTGGGCAGTGGGAGGACCAGCCGGAATGTATGGGGACAGTGTCTATCCCAAAGGTCATTTTGGAGCTTCCGGCACTGCTTTTGCCGCCGGCGCGGCAGGACAGAATCTGACAGAATGGCAGTACGGCCTTGCATCTGTAAAGCCCAGGTGGAATGTCTCCGGCACTTATATGCAGTGCCTTCCAAGATTTTTCTCTGTTAATTCTGAGGGAACAGAGGAGAGAGAGTTCCTTGGCAGCTGTTTTGACAGTCAGGGAGAGCTTTTGACAAAGGTGTTTTTAAAGGGATATCAGTGGCCCTTTGATGTGAATAAAATAGAGAATGGAAGTTCTCTTATTGATATTTTGGTATACCTGGAACAGAAAAAGGGCAGAAGGGTCTTTCTCGATTTCAGAACCAATCCGGGAGGAGAGAAGGTGGACTATTCTGCTCTTTCCCAGGAGGCCCGCTCTTATCTGGAGAAGGCGGGAGCTTGTTTTGGCACTCCTGTGGAGAGACTGATTCATATGAATCAGCCTGCGTACCAGTTTTTTAAGGATAAGGGGGTGGATCTGAAGAAGGAACCTTTGGAGATTGCTCTCTGCGCCCAGCACAACAACGGAGGCCTGGCGGTGGACTGCTGGTGGCAGACTAAGGTTCAGGGACTTTTTGCCGCAGGAGAGGCGGCAGGAACGCATGGAGTTTACAGACCGGGAGGAAGCGCCCTTAATGCCGGACAGGTGGGTTCTGACCGGGCAGCTCAGTTTATTGCCGCTTACGGAGACGGAGAACCTGATGACAAGGGATTCCAGCAGTGTTTGGAGAAAGAGATAAAGCTGGCGGCTGAACTGGAAGCAGTTTTGACGGACAATGGAAAATCAGAGAATGCAGGGGAGTTTATTTCCCTGCAGGAGCTGTGGAAAGATGCTCAGGCGGATATGAGCCGTTATGGAGCTGCAATCCGAAGCATTGAGGGACTAAAAGGCCTTCTTATACGAACCAGGGAAAGAAGACAGCTTCTGGGGAAAAAGGCAAAAATGGATTCCCTTTCTCAGCTTCGTCTGGCTTTTCGGCTAAGAGATATGCTTCTGTGTCAGCAGGTTTATGTGGAGGCAATGATTGACTATGGCAATAGGGGAGGAAGCAGAGGCAGCGCCCTCTATACGGATCCAACCGGAATCCATCCCTGTCCAAACCTGCCGGAAGAATTTACATACAGATTGGATGGGGGAGCCCTTGGGAATATGATTCAGGAAACTTTCTGGAAAGAGGGAGCCTGTCATGTTGCATGGAGACAGACCCGTCCCATTCCTGAGGAAGATGATTTTTTTGAAAATGTGTGGAAGGGCTATAGGGAAAACAGGAATATTTATTAAAACAGATTCCGTTATATGAGATTGGAGAGGAAAGAAAAAATGCCTCAGTATGGGAGATTCCTATACTGGGGCATTTTGAATAAGCAGTTAAATTATAAGAGGAAGATTCCGTGTTCTCTGCAGACCTTTCGCATTTCTTCCGGCCACAGGCTTGCCTGTACCTCACCGATATGAGCGCGGTCCAAAAGCAGCATACACAGCCTGGACTGTCCGATGCCGCCGCCGATTGTATAGGGAAGCTCTCCGTTTAACAGCATTTTGTGGTAGGGAAGCTCTTTCCTTTCTGTACATCCTGCCTTTTCCAGCTGCTCTGCAAGGGAAGTTTCATCTACACGGATTCCCATACTGGAGATTTCCAGGGCACAGTTTAAGGTTTCAAACCAATAGAGAATGTCGCCGTTTAACTGCCAGTCATCATAGTCCGGCGCTCTTCCGTCGTGAGGTTTGCCGCTTGCCAGTTTATCCCCGATTTTCATCAGGAAAACGCAGCCGTGTTCTTTTGTAATCAGGTTCTCTCTTTCCTTTGGAGTTTTGTCAGGATATCGGTCCTCTAATTCCTGAGAGGTGATAAATAAAATATCTTCAGGAAGATGTTTTACAGCGTGGGGATATTTATACCAAACCTCATGCTCCATGTGCTTTATGATCTTCACAATAGTGAGAACGGTTTCTTTTAAGGTTGTTTCATTTCGCTGTTCTTTTGTAATGACTTTCTCCCAGTCCCACTGATCCACATAGCAGGAGTGGAGATTATCCAGTTCTTCATCGCGGCGGATGGCGTTCATGTTGGTATAAAGACCTTCTCCCGGCTGGAAGCCATATTTATGCAAAGCCATACGTTTCCATTTGGCCAGGGAGTGAACTACCTCTACAGTTTCTCCGGGAATTCCCGCGATATCAAACTGAACCGGCCGTTCTACGCCGTTTAAATCGTCGTTTAAGCCGCTGCTTCGTTCCACAAAAAGAGGGGCGGAGATTCTTTCCAGATTCATCTCTTTTCCAAGCTCTTTCTGGAATGTATCTCGGATATATTTAATGGCGTCCTGCGTCTCACGAACAGAGAGACGGGGATCATAGTGTTCCGGCAATATTAATTCCATAATTTGACCTCCCGAATTTTTTAACCATAGTATCACTAATATTCCAATTGCGCAAGTAAATCCCTGTTTTTCCAGGCAAAAAGTTGCGCGGCGGCAGGGGGTATGCTATGATAAGAAGATAAAGCAAAAGGGAAAATACCTGATAAAAATTATATATAGAAAAGAGAAGAAAAATGATTACGGAAAGGGTAAAAATAGAAGAGGCAAAAGAGCCTGATCTGAACAAGCTGGAAAAGGGAGCCAGGATTTTAAGAGAGGGAGGTTTGGTGGCGTTTCCAACGGAAACCGTGTATGGGCTGGGGGCTAATGCTTTAGACGAGCAGGCGGCAAAGAAAATTTACGCGGCCAAGGGACGGCCATCTGACAACCCTCTTATTGCTCATATTGCTGATTTTCACCAAGTGGATACACTGGTGAAGGAAATACCGAAGGAGGGAAGAAGGTTAATGGAAGCGTTCTGGCCGGGCCCTCTGACTCTTATCTTTGACAAAAGTGAAATTGTCCCTTATGGAACCACAGGGGGACTGGACACTGTGGCAGTTCGCATGCCAAGGGATCCCATAGCCAGAGCTTTAATCCGGCTGGCAGGGGTTCCTGTGGCCGCTCCCAGTGCCAATGTGTCAGGACGGCCCAGTCCTACTACAGCGGATCATGTATGGCAGGATATGAATGGGAAGATTGATATGATTATAGATGGAGGGCCGGTGGGAATTGGAGTGGAGTCTACTATTATTGACGTATCGGGAGATGAACCTATGATTCTCAGGCCGGGAGCGGTGACTCAGGAGATGGCTTCGGAAGTTTTGGGCCGGAAGATTGGCCTTGATCCGGCTATTACCGGCACTGGCCCTGTAAGAGGAGACATGCGGCCCAAAGCCCCTGGCATGAAGTACAGGCATTACGCTCCAAAGGCGTCTTTGACTCTTGTGGAGGGGCAGATGGAAGATGTGATCTGGGCCATTAATCAGCTGGCGAAGGAAAAATTGGGCCAGGGATTTGTCACAGGAATTATCTGTACAGATGAGACAAGAGACCGTTATTCCCAGGGAATTGTCCGCAGCATAGGAAGCCGTAAGTGGGAGGAGTCCATTGCCCATAATCTTTATGGAGTGTTAAGAGAGTTTGATGACCTGAACGCAGACTATATTTTCTCAGAAAGCTTTTCCAGGGAAAATCTGGGACAGGCTATTATGAACCGTATGGTAAAGGCCGCCGGATATCATATGATAAAGGCGGAGGATATGAGAAAGGGCATTGAGAAATAAAAGCATAAGGAGGTTTTTGGGATGTCACAGAAGCGGGAAGATTACATTACATGGGATGAGTATTTTATGGGAGTGGCCATACTGTCAGGAATGCGCTCCAAGGATCCGGGAACCCAGGTGGGAGCCTGTATTGTAAGTCAGGATAATAAAATTTTGTCCATGGGGTACAATGGATTCCCTAAGGGGTGTTCTGATGATGAGTTTCCGTGGGGAAAGGAGCATGAGGCCGATGATCCTTACAATGCCAAATACTTTTATTCCACTCACAGTGAGCTGAACGCTATTTTAAATTACCGGGGAGGCAGCCTGGAGGGAAGTAAGCTGTACGTGACCCTGTTCCCCTGCAATGAGTGCGCCAAAGCGATTATTCAGGCGGGAATCAAAACAATTGTCTATGCCTGTGATAAATATGAACAGACGCCTGCGGTAAAGGCTTCCAAGCGCATGCTTAACGCGGCAGGTGTAAGATATTATCAGTATCAGCCTACGGGAAGAAAGATAGAGATAGAGGTTTAACTATGAAATTTTTACTGGCAGCCATGAATGCCAAGTACATCCACTCCAACCTGGGGATTTACTGTCTGAAAGCTTATGGAGAGAAATGGAGGGAGCAAAGAGGAAACGAAGGGGAGGATTTTGTTCCCTGGAATATAGAAATTGGCGAATACACCATTAACCATCAAATGGATGATATTTTAAGAGATATTTACAGAAGAAAGCCGGATGCAGTGGGGCTGTCCTGCTATATCTGGAATCTGTCTTATGTAATGAACCTGGTAAGGGACCTTCCGAAAATTCTCCCTGACACGGAGATCTGGCTGGGAGGTCCTGAAGTTTCTTATAACGCGGAAACGCTTTTAAGAGAGGAACCTGGCATCAAAGGAATTATGATGGGGGAGGGAGAGGATACCTTCCTTCAGATTATAAACGTATATGAACATGTAAAGCCGGAAGAGAGACCGAAGGCGTTCTCCGCCATAGAAGGCCTTGCTGTGAGAGGGGCGGAAGGTGAAATATGCGTCAGGCCTTTATCAAAAGCTGTGGATATGAACCGGATTCCCTTCCCTTATACGGATCTGGAGCAGCTGGAAAACCGGATTATTTACTATGAGAGCAGCAGAGGCTGCCCTTTTTCCTGCAGTTATTGTCTGTCCTCTCTGGATAAGTCGGTGAGATACAGAGATCTGGAGCTGGTTAAGAAGGAACTGGAATTCTTTCTGGAAAAAAAGGTCCCACAGGTGAAATTTGTGGATCGTACCTTTAACTGTAGCCGGTCAAGAACGTTGGAGATTTGGACGTATTTGCGGGATCACGACAACGGGGTGACTAATTTTCATTTTGAAATATCTGCTGATCTGCTGAACCAGGAGGAGATTGAGCTGATAAAGACCATGCGACCCGGTCTGATTCAGTTGGAAATCGGAGTTCAGAGCACCAATGAGAATACAATAAAAGAAATCCGCAGAACCACAGACCTTCAGAAGCTTTCCCAGGCAGTAGATCAGATTAATGCGTTGGGCAATGTTCATCAGCATCTAGATTTAATTGCAGGTCTGCCATGGGAAGGATATGAAAGTTTTCAAAATTCTTTTAACCAGGTGTTTGCTATGAAGCCTAAACAGCTGCAGCTTGGCTTTTTAAAGGTTCTGAAGGGTTCCTATATGGAAGAAATGGCCGTTGAGTATGGATTAAAGTATCAATGTCAGCCCCCTTATGAGGTGCTGGGAACCAAGTGGATAGATTACGGAGAGATTCTGAAGCTGAAAGCTGTGGAGGAGATGGTGGAGGTCTATTATAACAGCGGTCAGTTTGAAAAAACTATGGAAGAGCTTCAAAGGGACAGCCGGACGCCTTTTGATTTGTTCTATGAACTTTCCCTGTTTTATGAAAAACAGGGGCTTAAGGGGAAAAGCCACAGCCGCATGGCCAGGTATGAGATTCTCTACGATTTTATCAGGGAGAATTTCCCTTACAAAAAAGAAGTTTACGGAGACCTTCTTGTATTTGATTTGTATTGGAGAGAAAATTTAAAAAGCAGGCCGGCCTTTGCCAGGGATCAGTCTCTCTACCGGAATCGTGTGAGAAAATTCTTCCAGGCTGAGCAGGAAGAAAGACGTTATCTGAAAGAGGGGTATGACGGCTGTACGGCGGTTCAGATGATGCGTATGGCCCACCTGGAAGTATTTGGTCAGGGAAGGGCTGTCCTTTTTGACTATAAAAACAGAGATCCCTTGACTTATAACGGCAGGGCTTATGAAATAGGAAGCTGGCAGGAACAATAAAGAAAAAGCAGAGCCGGGGAGGAGGCAGATGATGGAGACAGCTTATATTGCCGTGGATTTGGAAACTACCGGCCTGGATCCTAAGCGGGATAAGATTATTGAAATAGGGGCAGTAAAAATAGAAAATGGAAAAGAAACCGCGGCTTTTCATACCATGGTACAGCCTTACCGGCTGCTGGAAGAACGGGTTTGTCAGATTACTGGAATCAGAGACGAAGATCTGGCTGAAGCCCCTGGAATTGACCAGGTAATAGGGCAGTTTTTAGAGTTTGCAGGGGATCTTCCTCTTGCGGGACATCATGTGATTTTTGATTACAGCTTTCTTAAGAGAGCAGCAGTGAATCAGAAACTGGATTTTGAGAGGCGGGGAATCGATACCCTTGGGCTGGCCCGGAAATTTATGCCTCAGGAAGAGAAGAAAAATCTGGCGGCGGCCTGCGCCTATTTTGGAATATCTCAGGAGACCCATCACAGAGCTTTGGCAGATGCCAGAGCGGCAAGCAGGCTTCTTGAAAAAATGAAGGAAGATTATGGGGAGAAAAGCCCGGACAGCTTTGTCCCAGTGCCTTTGATCTATAAAGTAAAGAGGGAGCAGCCGGCTACAAAATTGCAAAAAGAACACTTGCAGGATCTGTTAAAATATCATAAAATAGCGTTAACTGTGCA
Source organism: Candidatus Hungatella pullicola (assembly GCA_019114305.1). Taxonomy (GTDB): domain Bacteria; phylum Bacillota; class Clostridia; order Lachnospirales; family Lachnospiraceae; genus Hungatella_B; species Hungatella_B pullicola. The sequence goes on from DXFU01000027.1 coordinate 18,543, forward strand.
GATTGAGCATTTATCCAGAAATGAAATTTCCAGAATAACGGATAAAATCATATCACAGTACGGAAGAATAAGAAAGAGGTGAGCCAAAGTGATTAACTTTAATAATAGAAAAAACAGAAATGTTTTCTCAATTGTTTTGGTTGTAATAGTAATTCTTTTGATAGTGGCTATGGTACTTCCTATGATGTTAAGCTTTTAATGATTGAGCAGCAGGAAATTGAGGAGAGAGCATGAGAAAAAAGACTTGGACAATGGCCTTTGCGGCGGGGGCTTTCGCTGCAGGCCTGTCATTTGCCTATCCTTCCCAGGCCTATGCCGATACCTTCCCAAAGGGTTCCTATGCTGGTGATATCAGTTTGGAGGGAATGACCAGGGAGGAAGCTGCGGAGACGGTGAAGGAAAAGATTTTCCAGATGGAAACGCAGACAATTACCCTGGTGGTGGGAGACCATACTGCTGAGACTACAGCCGGGGATCTGGGATTTGCCTGGAATAATCCCCAGGCGGTGGAGGAGGCTGCCGACAGCTTTGAGACAGGCAATCTTATAGAACGTTATCTGGCCAGAACCGATATTGAGGAGAATCAGATGGTGATTCCTCTGGATACAGGACTGGATGACGGACTGGTTACAGCCTTTGTGGAAGAAAACTGCGCATCTGCTTCAGTGGAAGCTCAGGATGCCCAAATTACAAGGGAAAATGGACAGTTTGTGGTAACCCCATCTGTGACAGGGCAGGCAGTTGATACGGCAGTTACCAAACAGGCGGTTCAGGACGCGGTGGCCGGGGGATTGGATGAGCCGGTAACCGTTACGGCCCAGGTAACGGAAACCCAGCCTGCCAGGACCACAGAGGCGCTTTCCACTATACAGGATGTGCTTGGGACATTTTCCACCAGCTTTGCCAGCAGCGGCACGGCCAGAGCTACCAATGTTCGGGTAGGGGCATCAAAAATCAACGGACGGGTGCTTATGCCGGGAGAAACCTTATCTGGCTACGAATGTCTGAACCCTTTTACCACAGACAATGGGTATATGAATGCAGCCTCCTATGAAAATGGTCAGGTGGTGGACAGCATTGGAGGCGGTGTCTGTCAGATCTCTACCACGTTGTATAATGCAGCCCTTCGGGCTGAACTGGAGATTACCCAGAGGCAGAACCATTCTATGATTGTCACTTATGTAAAACCATCGGAAGATGCCGCCATTGCCGGAACCTACAAAGATCTGAAGATTACCAATAATTATCAGACGCCCATTTACGTAGAAGGATTAACAGAGGGCAGAACTTTGACCTTTACCATATATGGGCAGGAAACACGGCCAGAGAACCGGACTGTTGAGTTTGTTTCTGAGACCATAAGCGTTACGGATCCGGGAGCGCCTAAGGAGGAGCTGGATCCCACTTTGCCGCCGGGAAGCAGAAGGCAGGTTCAGTCTGCTCATACGGGAATGAAATCCAGATTGTGGAAATACATCTATGTAGACGGCGTAGAGCAGAGCCGGGAAATTCTTCATACGGACACATACAATGCCTCCAAGGCGATTGTAAAGGTGGGGCCGGCAGTTCCGGCTGTGGCAGCACCGGAGGAGACAACGCCGGCAGAAACGGTTCCGCAGACACCGGAGACAACACCGGCTCAGCCTACAGAGCCTGTTATTGTAGAAGGGATCAACGGAGGACCGGGGGTGACGGCCGCTGAGCTGGAAACTGCCGCTTCTCCTGAACATGGTCCCGGAGGAGACGAAGAAACGGCCCAGGTACCGGCAGGTCCTGGAATGTAAGGAGAAAAGAGTTATTATGAGAAGAATCGAGAGGGATAATACCGGGCTTATGAAGCCCGGTCAGGACCTGGTGATGGCAGGATATGCCGGATGGGCAGGAACCCTTAGGATTGCGGATCTGAAGAGGGCGGAACTGGAACAATGGTTTCGCCCTTCTTATATAGAAAATATGCTGCAGACCAAATGGGAAAGTCCGGAAAATACACAATCGTTCTGGCGCTCTGTGGGAGCCGCGGAGTGGGAGGAAGCAGGGGAAGGCGGAGTTTTTGCCGCTCTTTGGAGATTGTCAGGGGCCTATATGACAGGAGTGGAATTCTGGCTGAGAGATATTCCTTTGAGACAGGAGACGGTGGAGCTTTGCGAGAGATACGAGTTAAATCCTTACCGTCTCCTGTCTGAAGGCGCCTTTGTTCTTGCCGGGGACAATGGACTTGATTTGGTAAGAAACCTGAGGGAGAAAAATATCCCGGCAGCAGTGATTGGAAAGGTTACCACAGGCATTGGAAGAGTAATTCGCAGCCAGGATGGAACGGGATACCTGGAACGTCCGGGCAGAGATGAAATAGAAAAGATTTTACACACTGTGACTTAAGAAGAAAGGCGCCGAAAGCGCATAAAAAACAAGCAGGAGGGAAGGCAATGAGAGAAAAAATACTGGCAATTATAGAAAAAAACAGCAGAATCGATTTAAAGGATCTGGCCATCCTTTTAGGGGAGAGCGAGGCCGCCGTGGCCAATGAGATCGCTGACATGGAAAAGGAGCATGTGATTTGCGGCTATCATACTCTGATTAATTGGGACAATACAAGCAATGAGAAGGTTGTGGCTCTCATTGAGGTGAAGGTAACACCTCAGAGAGGAATGGGCTTTGACAAAATCGCTGAGAGAATTTACCAGTACAGCGAGGTAAACGCAGTGTACTTGATGTCAGGGGCCTTTGATTTTACTGTATTTATTGAAGGGAAAACCATGCGGGAGGTGGCTCAGTTCGTTTCTGAAAAGCTTGCTACTTTAGATGCTGTTTTAAGCACAGCCACCCATTTTGTGCTGAAGAAGTATAAAGATCACGGAACGGTGCTGGCACAGGAAACAACAGATGAAAGGATGCTGATTACCCCATGAGAAATCCATTGTCTGAGCGGATTGTAGAGATTCCCCCTTCAGGAATCCGTAAGTTTTTTGATGTAGTAAGTGAAATGAAGGATGCCATTTCTCTGGGAGTGGGAGAACCGGATTTTGAGACTCCATGGCATATTAGAGAAGAAGGAATTTACTCTTTGGAAAAGGGCAAGACTTTCTATACATCCAACGCGGGACTTAAGGAATTAAAGCAGGAGATCGCCGCCTACCTTAGCCGCCGTTTTGATGTTACATACGATCCGGACCAGGAGCTGATGGTTACAGTGGGAGGAAGCGAGGCAATTGATATTGCTCTGAGGGCCATGCTGGATCCGGGAGATGAGGTACTGATTCCCCAGCCAAGTTATGTTTCCTATGTTCCCTGCACCATTCTTGCCAACGGAAAGCCAGTGATTATTGAACTGGAGGCAAAGGATCAGTTTCGGCTTACCAAAGAAAAGCTGTTGGAGAAAATCACTCCTAAAACAAAGGTGCTTGTACTCCCGTTCCCAAACAATCCTACAGGAGCCATAATGGAAGCGAAGGATCTGGAGGAAATTGCAAAGATTGTGGCGGAAAGGGATTTGTTTGTAATTTCAGATGAGATTTACGGGGAGCTTACTTACGGAACAGACCACACAACCATTGCCGCGTTTCCTGGGATGAAGGAGAGGACCGTTTTGATTAACGGGTTTTCCAAGTCTTACGCTATGACAGGATGGCGCCTTGGATATGCAGCAGCTCCTGCCCAGATTCTGGCGCAGATGCTGAAGATTCACCAGTTTGCCATTATGTGCGCGCCTACAACCAGCCAGTACGCCGCTGTATCAGCTTTGCGGAATGGAGACGGGGATGTAAAAATGATGAGGGAGTCCTATGATCAAAGAAGACGGTATCTGATGAATGCTTTTAAGGAAATGGGGCTGGAATGCTTCGAACCTCACGGCGCTTTCTATACATTTCCAAGCATTAAGCGTTTCGGCATGACATCAGATGAATTTGCCACCCGCCTTCTTTACGAAGAAAAGGTTGCCGTAGTTCCGGGAACTGCTTTTGGATACTGCGGAGAAGGTTATGTGCGAATTTCCTATGCTTACTCATTGAAAAACCTGAAGGAAGCTTTGGGAAGAATCCAGCGGTTTATTGAAAAACTGGATAGAAAGGAATAATATGAATATTGTGCTGTTAGAACCGGAGATGCCGGCAAATACAGGAAACATTGGAAGAACCTGTGTGGCTACAGGAACAAAGCTTCATCTCATTCAGCCTTTGGGATTTAAGCTCAGTGACAAGCTGATTAAAAGAGCGGGACTGGATTACTGGGATAAGCTGGATGTGACCGTATATACAGACTATGAGGATTTCCTGGAGAAAAATCCGGGAGCAAAGATTTACATGGCTACTACAAAGGGGCTTCATGTATATTCAGATGTAAAATATGAGCCGGACTGCTATATTATGTTCGGAAAGGAAAGCGCAGGGATTCCGGAGGAAATTCTTCTGGAAAATCAGGAAAATTGTGTGAGGATTCCTATGTGGGGAGATATCCGCTCCTTGAATTTGTCTAATTCTGTCTCTATTATCCTGTACGAGGCACTGAGACAGAATGGTTTTGAGAACATGACCATGGAGGGAGAGCTTCACAGACTGCACTGGAAATAAAAACTGCAGATTCATAACCAGCAAAGGCGGGAACCGTCCAGGTGAAAAACACCTGGAACGGCTCCCGCCTTTTTATGAGCCCTCAGCGCATGTGCTGCAGGCAGTTACAGGTTTGTAGCTTTGGGAAGACTGAATATAAATTCTGTTCCCACCCCTTCTGTACTGATTACATCAATATTTTCTCCATGAGCTTGTATGATTTCTTTTACAATAGCCAGTCCCAGTCCGGTTCCCTTTTTATCCTTTCCTCTTGACAGGTCTGTTTTGTAAAATCGGTCCCATATTTTTTTTATGCTGTCTTTGGGGATTCCGATTCCTGTGTCCTTTACAGAAATAAAGATTTTTTCATACTTTTCAGAGGCCTGTATATAGATCGTAGAATTATTGTGGCTGAACTTAATGGCATTGTCAATGAGATTGTACATAACCTGCTGAATTTTTCCCAAGTCAGCGTAAACCATCTGGATGGTGTCGGAAAAAGTAAGATCGAAGGTAATATTTTTCTGTCCGCAGATCACCTCAAAAGTGGCGGCCGTATCCTTGATCACCCGGTTGATATCAAAATTTGACCGGTTTAAGTATCCTTTGCTGTCCAGGGTGTCCAGAGTCAGCAGTCCCTGAGTCAGCTTATTGAGACGCTCCGTCTCGGCGATTACCTTGGTCAGATATTTCTCGTGCATTTCCGGAGGAATGGTTCCATCCAGAATAGCCTCCAGAAATCCTTTGATGGAGGTAAGGGGAGAGCGGAAATCATGGGAGACATTGGCGATAAAGTTTTTCTGATATTCTTCCATCTTATTCAGTTCATCAGACATATAGTTGAGGGTTGCGGCCAGATAGCCCATCTCATCCCGGTTCTCCACATCAATGTGGTAGGTAAGATTGCCGTGAGCATACTCATTGGCCCCGGCCGTAATTTTCTTTAACGGCAGGAAAACAGTTCTGGTGAAAATAAGAAGAATGATCAGGGAGATGGCAAATACAATGAGAAAGGTTATGTACAGGATGTTTAAAATTCCCTCCCTGGTGGCAAAAAGAGCGGACATGGGAAGATGAATGAGCACATACCCATAAGTGGTGTAATTGCCTGTAATCGGCGCCTGAACCGTGAGAACGTCGTAAGTAAACTGATTATAGTAGTTGCCGATGGTGTAAGGCTGATTTCCAAAAGAGGCGGGATCAAAGTCAGAAATGGTCTCACCTGCTTTTTTGGAATTATTGCTGTCTGCCACAATTTCGCCGTTCCGGTCAATAATCCATATATCAGAATTCAGATAGCGGGCAGCCGCGGACAGATCGTAATCGTCAGCTGTAAGGGCAATATTCTCTCCGCGGTATATACCGCTGTAGCCGGAAGCGATTTCTGTGGCCTCATCATAAAGAAGACTGGACTGATGATTGATCAGCAGCCGCTCCGTAAGATGGGAAGAAAAAACCGCTATGGTAATAAAACTTAAAAAACCAAAAATCAGGTATCCAAGAATAAATTTGGAATAGAGTGAATGAGTCATAGGTTCACCTCAGATGATAAACATTTGATTTGATGATAACATAAAAAATTATTCCGGACAACAACAATTACCAGGAGCAATTGCTGGAGGCAGTGACAGAAATTGCAGAAGGAGAAAAAGATAAATCCGCAGATACTAATAGGGATCAAGAAAATCGATCAGAGAGGAGTGTTGTCATATGAATATCTGTCCTTTGGAAGAAGACCGCAAATCAGATTCCTGTAAAAATTATCCTCTTCCGGGAAATGGCCTGTATTTGGGCATTGCCGCTGTTCCTTTTCAGCCCTGGCAGCAGCCTTATAATCTGGAAACGGCTTTAAAGCAGGGAACGTTGTTCCCTTGTCTGGATCTTCCATTTTACTGCTGTCCCGGCAGGGATGTAACAGGAGGTGGGTTAAATGGCTGACCGCATTCAGCTTATGAAGGAGATTTATGAAGTAAGCTTTGGTGTGAATGATTTGACTCTTTATCTGGATACCCATCCCAGAGACCAGGAAGCGCTTCAGCTGTTTGACGAATATTCCAAAAGGAGAAAACAGCTGCTGAAGCTTTACGGGGAAAGCTTTGAGCCGCTGACTGCGGATTGTATCTGTCCGGAGTCTAATAATCAATCAGGACAGCATACCAAATACGCAGGGGAGAAACATTGGACCTGGACAGACGGTCCTCTGCCCTGGGAAGGAGGCGTTTGATTATGTGGAGCTATGAAAAAAGACTTCAGTTTCCTATTAAAATTTCAAGAACCTGTCCTAAGACAGCTTCGCTGATTATCAGCCAGTTTGGCGGTCCTGACGGAGAGCTGGCTGCTTCCATGAGATATCTTTCCCAGAGATATACCATGCCATGCCGAGAGGTAGGTGGACTTCTTACAGATATTGGAACAGAAGAACTGGGACATTTGGAAATGATCTGTGCCATTGTCTATCAGCTGACTAAGAATATGACTCCGGAAGATGCCAAAACAGCAGGATTTGACGCTTATTATATTGACCATACCACTGGTATCTGGCCGGCAGCGGCAGCAGGAATTCCTTTTAATGCCTGTGAATTTCAGTCTAAGGGAGATGCGATTACAGATCTTCATGAAAACCTTTCTGCGGAACAGAAGGCCAGAACCACTTACGACAATCTTATCCGCATTATTCCAGATCCGGATGTAAGGGAACCTTTAAAGTTTCTTCGGGCAAGGGAAATTGTCCACTTCCAAAGATTCGGAGAGGCTTTGGAAAAAATAAAATCTGATTTGGACTTTAAGAATTTTTATTACTTTAACGGGGAATTTGATAAAACGTTTGCCACGGTCAAAAAGTAAGAAACAAACCGGAGGCGGGTAAAGATAAATGAAGGGACAGCGGCAGGTATTGCTTTTGGCCGCTGTCCCTGGTCAATGGGAATTACCGTTTTACTTCGAATTTATATCCAATGCCCCAGACAGTAGTCAGAGACCAGTTAGCGTGATCTTTGATTTTTTCCCTCAGTCTTTTAATGTGGACGTCTACCGTTCTGGTATCTCCAATGTATTCATATCCCCAAATATGGTCTAACAGCTGCTCTCTGGTAAAAACCTGATTGGGGGAGGAGGCAAGGAAGTAAAGCAGCTCCAGTTCCTTTGGAGGCATCTCAATGGAGTGTCCCATATAAATAACCGAGTAATTAGTAAGATTTACAATGAGATCGGGATACTCTACATAATTTCCCTGCTGGTCGGTCTGAGGAAGGGCAGTGGATGCCTGAGTCTGATATCTTCTCAGAACAGCCTTCACTCTGGCTACCAGTTCCTTGGAATCAAAGGGCTTAATCATATAGTCGTCTGCCCCAAGTTCAAGGCCCAGTACCTTGTCAAAAACCTCTCCCTTGGCGGAGAGCATAATAACAGGAGTTTGGGACTTGGTGCGGATTTCCCTGCACACCTGATATCCGTCTATGCCGGGAAGCATCAGATCCAGCAGTACCAGATGAGGGTTAAATTCCCCAAATACTTTAAGGGCTTCTTCTCCGTCATTGACAATCAGGGTTTCGTAGCACTCTTTTGTCAGATACAGGGAGATTAGTTCCGCAATGTTGCTGTCATCGTCTACGATTAATATTCTCTGTTTTTCTGCCATAATAAAATATTATCCTCTCTGTTTGACGCCGGGACCAAGGGGAGAGACGCAACTTACCGGAAAGTAACGATAGTCACGCCTGTATCGCCTTCTCCGAAGGCACCCAGGCGAAATTCCTTTACATATTTTAGTTTCTTTAAATGCTGATGAACAGCGGCTTTTAAAGCACCGGTTCCCCGGCCGTGAACCACTCTGACCTGGGGCAGATGAGCCAGATAGGCGTCATCCAGGTACTTATCCAGCTGAGGAATGGCCTCAGCAGTGGTCAGACCAATAAGATTGATTTCAGGAGATACCTGAAGAGATTTGGACATTCGAGTGGAACTGCTTCCACTGCCGCCCCGTTTCTTTTCCGTTCCAAGAGAAGGACCAGTAACAGACTGTTCATTTAAAAGTTCCAGATCTTTGATATTTACCAGAGACCTGAGAATTCCCATCTGGACGTACAGGTCGCCTTTGGCGTTGGGAAGGGAACTGACGGTTCCCTTTAAATTCATGCTTAAAACCTTAACTCCGTCACCAAGCCTTAACTTCTTCGGGTCAATGGCCTTTGTCTGTTTTGTCTCTTTTTTCTTAGGGGATAAGGAGGCATCGATGTCCTTAATCTTTTTTCTTAATTTGGCCCGCTCTTCCTCTAACTGACGGCTGACACCGGAGTCTGCCGCCAGCTTGTTGATTTGCCGGATGCTTTGATCGGCAGTGTCTTTAGCATCCTGAAGAATCTTCTGTGCCTTTTCTCTTGCTTCTTCCAGAATCTTGTCTCTCCGCTCATCCAGCCGCTCTTCTTTCTGGGACAGCCTGGTTTTCAGCTGCTGGATTTCTCGTTTGTAGTTTTCAATATCCTGCCGTTCCTTTTCTATGGTGACGCGATTTTCCTCCAGATGTGTGAGAAGATCTTCAAAGGTCTCATCCTTGGCTTCCAGATGATTCTTGGCATCATCAATAATATACTGAGGCAGTCCCAGCTTTTTGGAGATGGCAAAGGCGTTGCTCTTTCCGGGAACTCCAATGAGAAGGCGGTAGGTAGGCTGAAGGGTTTCCACATTAAATTCACAGCAGGCGTTTTCCACTCCGGGAGCAGTGAGAGCAAATACTTTCAGTTCGCTGTAGTGGGTGGTGGCCATGGTTCTGCACTTCATATTGTGAAGAAAGGTGAGGATGGAGATGGCAAGAGCCGCGCCCTCTGTAGGATCTGTACCAGCTCCCAGCTCGTCGAAGAGACAGAGGGAGCTGCTGTCCGCCTGCTCCAGAATCCTCACGATATTAGTCATATGGGCGGAGAAGGTACTGAGACTCTGCTCAATACTCTGTTCATCCCCTATATCGGCAAAAACCTGGCTGAATACCGCCAGCTCAGAGCCGTCAAAGGCGGGAATGTGAAGGCCTGCCTGTCCCATAAGGGTAAAGAGGCCTACGGTCTTTAAGGAAACCGTTTTACCGCCTGTGTTGGGACCAGTGACAATGAGGAGGTCAAACTCTTTTCCAAGATGAATCTGGATGGGAACTACCTTGGCGGGATCCAGAAGGGGATGCCGTCCATCTTTAATATTAATGTAGCCCTTGGTATTAAAAGCAGGTTCTGTACCGTGATAATGGCGGGACAAAGCCGCCTTTGCAAAGATAAAATCCAGTCTGGTCAGTACCTGAAAATCAGTTTCCAGCTGATCCAGATATGGCATCAGCTGTCCGCTTAAATCAGCCAGAATCATCTCAATCTCTTTCTGCTCCTGCAGCTCCAGAGTTCTCAGCTCGTTGTTCAGGCGGATTACGGCCATCGGCTCAATGAATAAGGTGGAACCTGTGGCAGACTGGTCGTGAACCATGCCGGGAACCTGCCCTTTATACTCTGATTTGACCGGCAGACAGTACCGGCCGTCCCGCATGGTAATTACTGCATCCTGAAGATAGGAACGGCTGGAATTAAGCACCGTGTTCAGCTGAGTGTGGATCTTGTCATTGACAGCTTTCATGGATCTTCTTACCTTGTGAAGTCCAGGACTGGCGGTATCGCTGATCTCTTCTTCTGATAAAATACACCGTTTGATCTCATTGTTTACCGGTGTCAGCGGTTCCAGCACGGCAAAAAGAGCCTCGAGGGAATCCTGGGGAAGTTGAGAATCCTCGTGACGTCCATAAGCTTTGGCTCTGGCGGATACTGTAAGAAGAGAACTGACAGACAAAAGCTCTGTGATGGTTAAGGCGCTTCCTACTTCCAGACGTTTCAGAGAAGGACGGATATCTTTTACTCCCGTAAAGGAGATTCCGCCTTTCATACGAACTCTGGAAGCGGCGTCAGAAGTCTCTTTCTGGGAACTTACCACCTCCTCAAAGTCAGTAGACGGAACAAGAGACAGACACATCTCCCGCCCGGAAGGACAGGAAGCGTACTCTGCCAATTGACTGGTGATTTTGTAAAATTCTAAAGTTTTTAGTGCTTTTTCATTCATATAAAATAGTTCCTTTTATTACAAAGTTCTGCCGCCTGAAAAGCGGCGTTTATTCATAGCTCCCAGCTCCCTGTAATGCCTGGAGCATAAAGGTTTGCTGAGGATGCTGCAAAAACGACTGTACTGCCGTTTCCAGTACAGTATATCACAGTTTGACGGGCGCCTGCAATCCAATATGTTTTTCTTGCATAAATACAGGAAGAACCTTATAATAAATGTAAGTCTTCTGCAAAGGAGGGTTTTTATGCCGGATAAGAAAAAGCAGGGAGATAAAACGGAGGAATCACGGCGTTTTATCAATGAGAAAATTGTAAAGCAGCCCTTATCCCGGAGGGAGCTTTTGCGCAGAGGGGCATATCTTGCGGCAGCCGCCGTGATTTTCGGAGGAGTGGCTGCCGTGACTTTTGCTGTCTCCAAGCCTGTGGCGGAGCGGTATCTGGTGAAAGAGACCCAAAGAGAAACAATGCCGGTTACGATTCCTAAAGATGACCCGGAACCTACCACACAGCCCACAGTTGCGGCCACTTCCACAACTCAGGAAACAAAGCCCATGGAAGAGATGGTTCGGGAAGCATTAAAGAATTATTCCTTTACCATTGAAGATGTTAATGCTTTGTACGATGGAGTTCGCATGGTGGCGCAGAAGGCTGATAAGAGTATTGTAACAGTCCATTCTGTGAAAAATCAGACGGATTGGTTTGATAATCCAGTGGAAAGTTCAGGATTATTTGCCGGCGCGGTAATTGCCTCTGCCAACGGAGAATTCCTTATTCTTACGCCGGAGGCGGCAGTGGAGTCTGCTGATTCGATTCGCGTGGTTTTCAGCGACGGTACCGAGGTGGACGGAACGATTAAACAGATGGATACCCGATCCGGAATGGCGGTTGTCAGTATTCTTCAGTCTGCGCTGGGGAAGACTTTGCTGGACAGCATACAGCCTATAGAATTGGGGAATTCCTATTCTGTACGCCAGGGAGATATGGTTATTGCCATAGGGGCACCTGCCGGGGTAGTTCACTCAACCAATTACGGATTTGTAACATATGTGGCAAAGAATGTACAGATTACAGATGGACTGACCAGGGTCATTTATGCGGATATGAAGGGAAGCCCGGCTATGGGCACATTTCTTATTAATACTTCGGGGCAGATAGTGGGCTGGGTGACAGATCTCTATAAAAATGAGAATAACTCTGACATGACGGCGGCTTTGGCTATTTCGGACTTTAAAAGTATTCTGGAGAGGCTGAGCAATGGACAGACCTTCCCTTATCTGGGAATCAAGGGGCAGGAAGTGACGGCCGTGATGAATGAAGCCGGTATTCCTTTGGGTATATACGTCAGTGAGGTCAATGCTGACAGTCCAGTATATAATTCGGGAATTCAAAACGGTGACATTATTGTTCGGATTGGTGAAGAGACAATTGTTACGATGAAAGATCTGGAGACGGTGCTGGAGACGCTGAATACGGGAGATACTGTAAATGTCAAAGTCCTTCGGAGCGGAAGAGAAGGATATACGGAGATAGAATATCAGGTAACCATAGGAGCCAGGTAATCCGCCTGGCTTTCCTGATGCCTGACGGCAGGGATCAGGGCAGTTTTAAATAAAAAAACAGCAGAATCATATGGGAGGAAAAGAATGAGATTTATTGAGTCATTCCGGGAAGGGATGCATGTATCAGATGTATATTTATGTAAAAATAAACAGATTGCCCTGACAAAGGCAGGAAAAGAATACGGCAATCTGCTTCTTCAGGATAAAACAGGTACCATAGACGGAAAAATCTGGGATCTGGGATCCCCGGGAATCAGCAACTTTGAGACTATGGATTATGTGTTTGTTGACGCTGACGTGACCGTTTTTCAGAATAATTATCAGCTGAACATAAAGCGGATCAGAAAAGCTTCCGAGGATGAATACATGCCGGGAGATTATCTGCCTCTGTCTTCCAAGGATGTGGATCAGATGTATGGAGAACTGATGGGCTTTGTAAAGAGTATAAAAAACTCATATATGCGCCGTCTTGCAGAAAGCTTTTTTGTGGATGATAAGGAATTTATCAAGGAATTCCGCTTTCATTCAGCAGCAAAAAGCGTTCACCATGGATTTGTGGGTGGACTTTTAGAGCACACATTAAGCGTGGTGAAGCTGTGTGATTATTACGCTTCCTATTATCCAATGATCAACAGAGATCTGCTGTTGTGCGGAGCAATGTTTCACGATATTGGAAAGTTGAGGGAGCTGTCTTCTTTTCCGGAAAATGACTACACAGATGATGGTCAGCTTCTGGGACATATTATTATGGGGACAGAAATGGTTTCCGAGAAGATAAAAACCATTCCCGATTTCCCGCCTAAGGCGGCAGCGGAGCTGAAGCACTGCATTTTGGCTCATCACGGAGAGCTGGAATACGGTTCTCCGAAAAAACCGGCTCTTTTGGAAGCTTTGGCCCTTAACCTGGCGGACAATACAGACGCGAAAATTGAGACCATGATGGAAGCTCTTAAAAATGGAGGGGACAATCGGGGCTGGCTTGGATTTAACCGTCTGATGGACAGTAATATCAGAAGAACCACAGAAATTTAAAGAGATGCTTTCCGGCATCTCTTTTTACTATCACAATTCTGGCCCGGACAGGCGGTATGGAGGTTTTAGAAATTCTTTCGTTTTCCAGACGGGACAAATTAAGATTAGTCATTTATTGTATAATCAGAGAAAAAGATGGAGAAAAGGAGCGGTTGTATGGAGGTTAATCATATTTTATTGGTAGAAGATGATAAGGAAATCCGGGAGGGCGTTGAGATCTATTTAAGGAGCCAGGGATATCAGGTGTTTCAGGCCGCTGACGGAGTAGAGGGACTGAAAATACTGGAAAAGGAGAAGATCCATCTGGCAATTGTAGATGTAATGATGCCCCGCATGGATGGCATCACCATGACGGTGAAGCTGAGGGAAAAGTACGATTTCCCGGTAATTATTCTTTCTGCTAAGACAGAAGAAGTGGATAAGATTATGGGGCTGAATATTGGAGCAGATGATTATGTTTCCAAACCATTTACCCCTATGGAGCTTCTGGCCAGGGTGAATTCCCAGCTGCGCAGGTATAAAAAGTATCTGGATATGGTTGAGGCCAGAGATCACAAGGAGAAAAGCAATACATATGTAATCGGCGGGCTGGAACTAAATGAGGACGCCGTGGAAGTGACTGTAGATGGAAAGCTGGCCAAATTGACACCTATAGAATTTAAGATTCTGGCTCTTCTGATGAAAAATCCCGGACGAGTATTTTCTGCAGAGGAAATTTATGAGAGAGTGTGGAACGAGCGGGCCATTAATACGGATACAATCATGGTTCATGTGAGAAAAATCCGGGAAAAGATAGAGATCAATCCCAGAGAGCCAAAATATTTAAAGGTGGTGTGGGGCGTTGGATACAAAATTGAGAAACAGGCATAGGGCGGCGGGCATTCTTGGAATTTTGACTGTGGTTTTGGCAGCCTTGGTTATGGTAGGACTCTATCCGTTTTTCCGGGAAGAAGCCAGCCAATACCAGAAGCCGGTATATGAGGAGGCAGAATTTCTGGAAAGCCTCATGGCAGGTAATTATGTGCTTTATCTGGAAAGGGAAGCAGAAGAGGAAGGCAGAAATATTTCGCCCTTTCAGTTTTATTTTCCACAGCTGGCTGAGTGGGAGGAGAAAAGCGGCGAGAGGATGGAACAGGCAGCTGAAGGAGAGACAGCAGAAACTTTGTCAGATGAAGATAGGGAGGAAATGCTGGAGGCGGCCGAGGGACTGCGGAATCAGACCTACTCCAGTTTTTCTCAATGGAGCTATAAGTTTCGGCCTGTAAGAGATTATGTGGACTGCCAGATTTTAGATAACAGTGATCCGGCTTCAGAAAAAATACTTAAGGAACTGGTGGACAATGATTCCTACGTCTTTTTAGTGGCATTGTCTTACGACAGTTCAGGAAATATGGAAGTAACTCAGGCAAAGGGCAATGACAGCAGCTACTTGACCAAAAATCTTCAGACCATGGGAAAGACAATGCCTTTGTCAAGTTATATGGAGGAAAAAGGCTGGGGAGATTACAGCTATCAGGAAATGTTTCAGATGAAGCGTCCCGCAGATGCCACATTTGTGTATGCGATGACAGAAAATCAGCTGCAGGGGTATACGGAGCGTTTTCAGGAGAACTGGAATCCTTACTACAGATCAGGGGTGGTAGATCGGGTATTTGCCGCTCTTATGGGAGCAGTGGCGATGATTTCTCTTCTTTGTTCTTTCCTGGCGCCGGAGAGACCGGATCATACCCCTCTTCTGAGGGTGCCTTTTGAGGTAGTGACAGTGGTTTTGTCTCTGGCTTTCAGTATGGGATACAGTCTTACAAGCCTGGTGGCAATGACAAATCAGGGAAATCTTCACCGTTCCCTTTTAAGGGCAGATATACTGCCGGGAATCGCTGATATTATGATAGGGGTATGGAACTGGTTTTGGTGGTGCGTACCTTTTGCCGTTGTGTTTTGGACAGTGCCGTGTGTTCGGGATGTTCTGCGGATTGGGATAAAACGGTATTTAAAGGAACGGACTGTCTGCGGATTATTTCTATGCTGGTGCGTGAGAGGAATAAAAAGGCTGTGCAGAAAATTCTACGCCTTTGTGGGGAATATCAGCCTTCAGGATAAGTCAGGAAAAACCATTTTCAAGATAGTTGCGGTGAATTTTATTGTTCTGGCCGTGGTGTGCAGCCTGTGGTTCTTTGGAATCACTGCCCTGATAGTCTATTCTGCAATTCTATATCTGGTTTTGAGAAAGTATTACAGGGATCTCAGCGAGAAATACAGAATCCTTTTAAAGGCTACGAACCAGATTGCAGAAGGAAATCTGGATGTGTCTATTGAAGAGAATTTGGGGGTATTTGAGCCGCTTAAGAAAGAACTTCTGAAAATACAGAAGGGATTTAAAGTGGCTGTAGATGAGGAAGTAAAAAGTCAGAAGATGAAGACAGATTTAATTACCAACATGTCCCATGACCTAAAAACGCCTCTTACTGCTATTATCACCTATGTGAATCTTCTTAAGGATGAAAACGCGGGACCGGAACAGAGAAGGGCTTACATTGATGTTCTGGAACAGAAGTCCATGAGACTGAAATCTCTCATTGAAGATTTGTTTGAGATCAGCAAGGCCAACAGCAATAATGTAACTCTTAATCTGGTAAATGTGGACATTGTAAGCCTCCTGAAAGAAGTCAGTCTTGAGCTGAGTGATAAGATTGGAGAATCGAGTATTGACTTTCGGTGGAATCTTCCGGAGGAGAAGATTATTCTTCCCCTGGACAGCCAGAAAACATATAGAATTTTCGACAATCTGCTGACTAATATTATGAAATACGCAATGCCGGGATCAAGAGCTTATGTGGACATGAAGCAGGAAAACGGCTATGTAATCATTACCATGAAGAATGTGTCTGCCAATGAGCTGACCTTTAACCCTGAGGAAATCACAGAACGTTTTGTGCGGGGAGATCAGGCAAGGAATACAGAAGGTTCAGGCCTGGGTCTGGCCATTGCAAAAAGCTTTGTAGAGCTTCAGAATGGGAAGCTGGATGTAGATGTAGAAGCAGATTTATTCCGTGTCATGATACGCTGGCCCATTTCTTAAGATAAGCTTGAAATAGGAAGGAGTCTTGGGGTATACTTATCCTATCTGAAGAAGGGGGATATGCGGACCGTATAAAAGGCTTCAGAAGAAAGTGAGGATAATTTATGATTATACAAAGCAGACGGGTATGGATTGCCGGCCAGTTTATTGCAGCCCAGCTGGAGATTGAGGAGGAGAAGATTGTGTCCATTCATCCTTATGGGGAGAAGACGGCAGATCAGGACTATGAAGATAAAAGGATTGTGCCTGGTTTTATAGATGTTCATACTCATGGAGCCTATGGATTTGATACCAATGACGGAGAGCCGGAAGGTTTAAGAAACTGGATGAAGCGGATTCCCGAAGAAGGGGTTACCTCCATTCTTCCCACTACAGTTACCCAGATGCCGGATGTGCTTACAAAGGCAGTGGCCAATGTAGCTGCTGTGGTGGAAGAAGGATATGAGGGAGCGGAGATTCTTGGAATTCATTTTGAAGGGCCGTATCTGGATATGGAATACAAGGGAGCTCAGCCGCCAGAGGCAATTGCTGCGGCAACGGTGGAGCAGTTTAAGGAGTACCAGGAGGCTGCAAAAGGACTGATTAAGTATATTACGTTAGCGCCTGAACATGATAAGGATTTCGCTCTGACAAAGTATTGTAAGGAGATTGGAGTGGTGGTCAGCATGGGGCATTCTGCAGCTACCTACGAGCAGGCTGTTATGGGAATTGCCAACGGAGCCACATCCATGACTCATGTGTATAACGGAATGACTGGTTATCATCACAGAAAGCCAGGTCTTGTAGGCACTGCTTTTCGTGTGAGAGATATTTACGGAGAGATTATCTGTGATGGCTGCCACAGCCATTTGGCGGCTTTGAATAATTATTTTACAGCCAAGGGAAGAGATTATGTAATTATGATATCCGATTCTTTGAGGGCAAAGCATTGCCCGCCTGGAGGAAATTATCAGCTTGGAGGACATGATATTGAGATCAGTGACAGCGGTCTGGCTTACCTGAAGGGAACCACTACCATTGCCGGAAGCACTCTTTTCATGAACAGGGGGCTTAGAATCCTTGTGGAGGAAGCTATGATTCCATTTGACCAGGCCCTTAATTCCTGTACCATCAATCCAGCCAGATGTTTGGGAGTGGATGACAGGAAAGGCAAGCTGGTTGCCGGTTATGACGCGGATATTGTTGTTCTTGAGGACGATTATCAGGTGGCACAGACCTACTGCAGAGGAAGAGCAATGCTGTAACCGGCTGCCCCAATTTTCCATAATTTTTGAAAAATATCCTGTAGTTTTTAAGAAATTTTAGAAATGGTTTATGCCCATGTCAAAATTTGGTCACAAATAAGCAGTATGATAATACCATCAAACCCAGAGAGGTTTTCTATATAGATAAAATAAATGAAGCCAGAGTCAGGGGATTTCGCGCGCTGCTTTTGACCGGCTTCGCCAAAAAACAATGGGAAGTATAATCATAGATGAAAAGGAATACGCCAAATTCTTGAAAAAGAAGGAAACGTATTCTTTTTTTGCGGGATTGTTTACAAATTTAGAGATACCTATAGACAGAACAGGAGCTAATATGGTAAATTGGTGGGTATGCTGTTTATAATCAGTTTGTAAATATTTAGGGAAACCATTGCCTGGCAATGTGATGCTGGGATATAGGAGGAAATTTATGGGAGCATATCAATTGAAAATAGGCATTAAAGGGAGTAAGCCTCCCATCTGGAGAAGAGTGACTGTTCCGGAGCAGATTACTTTTGAACAGCTTCACAGAATTATCCAAATCGTTTTTCAGTGGTCCGATTCCCATCTCTATCAGTTCTTATTTCGTTCCCAGAAGCTGGTAGTGGCGGATCCAAAGGTTGGGGACGGGGGTAGAGCTAACTTCCAGGTAATTAAGGCCTCAGAACAGATAAAGAGCTGGGTTGGTGAGGGAAGTAAGTTTGCGTATACCTATGATTTTGGCCATAACTGGGAACATGTGATTGAGGTTGAAAAAATCCTTGAAGACTACGACAAAGCATGTGCTCAGGTAGTAAAATTTAAAGGAGATTCCATTCCAGAAGGCTGTAAAGGTCTGGCTGCTTATTATGATATGCTGGCTGCGCTGGAGGATGAGAATCTTCAGAAAGCGTTTGAGGAAGGAAACGGTGTTGATTTCCAGGACTGGGTGGAAAGTCTGGAAATGAAGGCTTACAGTCTGGATGAGATCAATGAAAGGCTGGAGCAGGAGACGGTTGGAAAAAACAAAGGGGGAAACCTTACTGTAAAGGGACTTCTGCTGGAATATGAACGGGAAGATATGCTTAAGATTGCTGCCCTTCATGGTCTGGAAGGATTTGAGAAACTTGGGGATGAAGAACTGGCGGAAAAAATAGGGAATCGTATGCTGGATCCCGACTATATGCGCCGGTATTTTCTGTGCTTGTCAGACAGAGAGCTGGAAGCCTTTCAGACAGCTTTGGAGCGGACTTTGACAGAGAACGGGGAAACGGTATTTCTGACAGAGTATCTGTACCAGGGCGCTTATATGGCTGAAGAAGAAAATGGAGACTATTTCGTGGCGGAGGATGCCGGGGAGGTATTCCGTCAGATTAATACAGAGGGATTCCGCCGGGAGCAGAAGAGAATCGGCTGTATTGGTGAGTACCTGCGGGCTGCAGGCGCTTTATACGGCGCATTTCCTGTGTCTCTGGTAATAGAAATTTTTAACCGCTATGAAGCAGAAAAGCTGACCTTAAAGGAACTTCTTGAGGTATACGGAAAGATAAAGCCTTTCCGATGCAATATGGAGTACAGAAACGGCCTTTTGGCTGACATGGAAGCCATTGGTCATTATATGAGAGATCACGAGGATTGTCTGGAGGCTTTTGTCGGAAAGCAGAAGCAGGTAACTTATTACCTTCCTGCCAGAGAAGAAATTCAGGCTATGGCTTCTCAGGATGGCCTTTTGATGAACCGTGATATGGAGCGGATGAAAGACTTTTTAGAACATACCATGAAAGTCAATGAAAGATTTCTCTTCCCTGTGCTGAAGGGAATCCAGGAAACTCTCAGCTTTGGCGGAAATCTGGAGAATGTGGTAGACCTGCTGGAGATGGATCATATTGTATTTGAAAATGACCGTCAGGTAGAAGAATTTACCAGAATCATTACAGACGTGTGGAATCATACCAGAATGGCTGTTAACAGAGGCCATCAGCCATGTGAGATGGTAGGAAAAGAGGAAACGTCTTCTACCATAAAGAGAGAGGCTGCCAAGGTATACCCCAATGATCCGTGTCCCTGCGGAAGCGGAAAGAAGTTTAAGAAATGCTGCGGGAAGAAATAGACGGAAGATCTGTAACATCATAAAAAAGGAGCGCTGCTTTTTGCTCTGAAATTCCTGAAATTTCAGAACAGATGCAGCGCTCCTTTTTAAAAATTGTCTTTAGCCGTATTTCTCAGGTGCATTATTCCAGATACATATGCATGGGCCATGTGAGATATTCTACATCTTCCAGTTTCTCCGCGGTGATGTAGCCTGCAGGAGCATTCAAAATAGTAGGAATACGGTTTACCAAAGTGGCGCAGGTGTGTTCCGGAGTTGCCGGTTTCACAACATGGAATTCCGTATCCGGTTCACCGATGATTTTCCAGTCGCACATATCACCGTCATCGGGACCATATACCTTTCCGATACACTGGGTTTCGATAAGGATTCCCTGGTAGGTTTCTGTTGTAACAACAGCGCTCATACCAATACAATTGCCCTTTTTAATGGTTTCTCCTGTTGTCTCGCACCACAAATCTGTATCATAAAAATAGGGTACACATCTTTGTGTAATGGATTTAATGGTAAGTCCCAGCTTGTTGGCCAAAGCTTCGTTGGAATTCCAGACATAGGCCGGTTCAAGCGTTTCCGGATGGGCAATCTGCTCTTCAAATTCCTCAGGCGTAAGGCCGACTCCGTGAGCCTTGGCCAGAGCCAGTCCGTAGTCCTCTACATTATAGCTGACAGCGCCTTCAATTTTCTTAATATTGTGTACGCCGCCGGCGACAGCTCCGATCATATTGACCCAGTAAATATCCTGCATGCCGGTTCCGGTGATGGTACAGCCGTTTTCCTTTGCCATCTTGTCCAGACGATTGGTAATGGCAGAAGCGGTAGTCCAGGGATAAATGGCTTCCTCGCAGGTGGTTACTACATTGATGCCTCTGGAAAGGCAGCGCTCAAAGTGAGGAAGTACGTCAGCCATGAAACTGAACAGGGTGACAACAGCAATATCAGCATCACATTCATCCAGAACCGCATCGGCATCGGATCGGATGGAAACGCCCAGCTTCATGCCAAGACCGGCATAGTCGCCTACATCCATTCCAACAATGTCAGGATTTGTGTCAATAGCGCCTACAATTTCCGCGCCTTTTTCATACAGATAACGAAGAATATACTTGCTCATCTTACCGCAGCCGTACTGCACAACACGAATTTTTTCAAGGTTGACCATAAAACTTACCTTCCTTTCTTAGCATGAATGAATTCCTGCTTTTGTATGATCTTATTATAAAGGCTGCAGTAAGTATAAGGTCAATGATTTTTTGTCCTATCGGAATCTTACCGGGACCTGGAGTCTTAAGTAAAATCTGCGGGAATCTGATTTGGCTAAAGGGATATCAGCAATGGATTCACATAAATAATCTCCACAGACTTCATAGCCGATGGATCGAATAAATTCCAAAAGACGGGAAATGTAGGATTTTTCCTTATAGAAGTCGTCACAGTAAATACAGGCGTAGTTTCCTGCAGGAATGGTTGTGGTAAGATGTTCCGGTACAAACTCCCGGTCCACAAATACAAACAGCTTGGTGGAGTAAAAGTAGGAGGACAGGAAATTCTCTTTGCTTAAGATAGTACCTGCGTTGCAGAAATAAATCTGAGGCAGACGGTCTTTTACCAGATTGTCCTGGAGATTGCGGAGAGCATTTTCATAATGTTCCGCATCATAGTCATAGAAGTTTACGCCTGTATCTGCAACGTACATCAGCCGCTGTCCTATATATTCCATTTGGACAGTGCCGTCAGGCGGAGAGGCGCGGTAGCGGGAAAAGCTTTCTATGGTTCGCTCCAGAGCCCGGCGCTGACATTTTAAAAGACGGATTTCTTCTTCAGTCTGGCGCTGTTTTTCCCTTAAGGCGGATTCAATTAAGGTAAGATCCTGCTGTTCCAGCTGGTGCCTGATTTCTTTTAAAGAGATGCCAAGACTTTTCATATATTGAATGATGTCCAGCACTGCGCTTTGCTTGATGTCATAGTAACGGTATCCGTTTTCTCCCCGCGTGCTTGGGGAAAAAAGACCGATTTTGTCATATAAGCGCAGGGTCTGTTCAGACACGTGATTCAGCTTTGCCATTTGACCAATTGTAAGCCGCTGCATATTGGATTCACTTCCTTTATAACTTTATACTAGTGACAAGGTTTGTAAATGGCTGGACAGAAAGGAATCATTCTGTCCAGCCGCTGAATCTGCTGCTTGTCTGTAGGTGCTTCTTCTGTTATCTCCCACTCCGCAAATTTAAATATACAGGAGTGCATTTGCGGTGATTTCACAGGCAAAGCATTCACAAATATGTTAATAATACACCTGCTATTCGGGGCGCCTTGTTTTCTTGGTATCAAAATAGTATCACAGGAACGGAGGAAAAGCAACCTTTTCAATTCCCATACGGTCCCTTATATTCTTGCTAGCTTCTTGATAGGTAGAATAATATTACTTTGCTTTTTTTCATGACGGCGCCAACAAAAAAGCGATATGCCCGCATCTTATTCTATGATACAATGTTATGAGAGGAAGGGGATACCCCATGCAAAGCAATGATATAAAAAAGATTTTGGAACTTGTGAAAGAGAAAGCCCCATGTGGATTTGATCTGCTGTATCAACATTATTTCCGCTTTCTGTTCAGCATCGCTTATTCTGTGCTGAACAGCGAGGAGGACAGTTATGATGTAATCCAGTCGGTTATGCTGCGTCTTTATCAGTTGGATCAGAACTTGTTTCCCAGCGATCATGAACTCAGTTGGCTTAGGACGGTTGCAAAAAACGAGGCGCTGATGCACCTCAGGAGGGAGAAGTCAACGGTACCTTTGGAAGAAACAGCAGATTTTCCGGTATTGGATCAGAGAA
The DNA here is from genome assembly GCA_019114305.1 of Candidatus Hungatella pullicola. Classification (GTDB taxonomy): domain Bacteria; phylum Bacillota; class Clostridia; order Lachnospirales; family Lachnospiraceae; genus Hungatella_B; species Hungatella_B pullicola. The sequence continues at coordinate 41,008 of DXFU01000027.1, forward strand.
TCGAAGATTTTGTGGATATGGACGCTTTCCATAGATTAACTGCACCATTGAATGAGCGGCAAAAGAAAGTAGTCAGTATGAAGATTTTGGGAGATATGACCCACAAAGAGATTGCACAGATGCTGTCCGTCCCTATCGGAACCGTCCAATGGATTTACGCTACATCTATCAAGAAATTGCGCCGTTCACTCACGGCACTCACTTCCCTGGTACTTATTTCTGGCGGGGGTTTGGGGTATCAGCTGGTGCAGTATCTCCCAGCGCCATCCGAAGTACCGGGCGATGTAGGGATCAGCAGCATCCCAACCGTGGAGCCTGCGATTTCTCCCTGGCTGATCCTGTTTTTGGTGTTGTTCCTGGCCGCTGTGGGGGCCTGTATGTTTTTTTTGAGATTTTCTGACCGAATTCCAACAAAACGGTTGACATCCCGCATCTGATAAGAGGAACCCCCAAAACTGCAGAAATTTAAAGGAGGATCTATGATGAAAAGGTTTCCAACAGCGGGAATCGCAGCTCTCTTGACGCTCAGCATGATGACGGGCTGCACCTCAGCCGCAGCGGCGCACGATAGCCCAAACTGTGTGGAGTTCGACTTTGAAAAGGACGATGCCGGTTTTATGCCGATCTATGCCGACTATCCATACAGCGAAGGCGTGGAGGAATTTTACGAGTTTCAGCATGAATACGGAAAAATTCCTATTGATGAAGCGGGCAAAGGTATTTTTATTTCTGGCAACAACCACAGTGACGACCTGTTCATGGGATATGTGAAGGTCCTGGAGGGATTTGCGCCAGCGAGGATCTACCACTTCACAGTATCGTTCAAATTGGCTACCGATGTAGAGGGAGGCCTGGTCGGCGTGGGCGGCTCTCCCGGCGAAGGGGTCACGGTCAAATGCGGCGTCACACAGACCGCGCCGGCGGCCTTGCCAGTGGAGAATGGAGGCATCACTTATTACCGCTTGAATATTGATGCTGGCAGGCAGAGCAACGGCGGTAAGGATATGGTTGTAGTGGGCGATATGGCCAAGACGGAAAACCTCCGCCCCGACGAATACGAGTTCAAAAAATTCACCGCCGAATTTGATACGGCGGCCAATATCCTGGGTGAGGTTTATCTGGTGATCGGCACAGACTCCGGTTTTGAGGCCACAACTTCCTACTATCTGGATGATATTTCCATTACCTGGGAGGAGGCCGCCCAGCAGCCTGTGGTGACCCGTGGACAGGCGGCACAGATGCTGTTCAACATCGCAGACCGGCCCAGCGCGGACCCGGCCTAATGTCCGTTTCGGGATGTAACTGCGGACAACCCCAACGTTGAGGCCATCACCTGGGCACAGGAAATGGGGTACTTGGGCGGTTATGGAAATGGTTTGTTCGGGCCGGAAGACCATATGACAACAGAGCAGGCCATGGTGATGATCTACCACTTTTTCGGCAGTCCTGCGGCAGATCAGTCTGTGTTGAATCGCTATGAGGATGGAAACCAGGTTTCTGCCTGGGCAAAGGACGCTGTGGCATGGACGATTGCAAATCAGGTGTTCCAGCCCAACGGTGCCATCTCTCCACAGGAGCCAATCACCGTGGAAAAACTGGCCGCCTGCCTCGGCCAGATTGCGGTGGCCTGCTGACAGCAGCACCGTGAACATGAGAAGACATACATGCCTGAAGGAGATGGGTGCATGTCTCTTGACTTCTTTGAAGCATAACAGCGGATACGGCCGGCATGGGAAGGAGGCACGCCGGCCGCGCCTCTCCGCCGAAGACAGTGGCTTGTTTTTCGCAGTATGCTTGTCGGACCGGATTATTGGCTATATAGGCTTCCATATAGTGAATAAGTTGTACGATTTAGGATACTGCTTCCATTCATCCCATCGCGGAAAGGGGTATGCTTATGAAAGTGTAAAGACGTTGATTGAGCACTTTGGGCAAGAACACCCTGGGGGAAAAATTTACGTGGGGACAGCCTTGGAAAACACCCCCTCCTGCTGCTTACTCAAAAGGCTGGGTTTTATCTGTATCTCAACTGTATCAATATCCTTTGATGGAGTGTTCTCCTTTCAGAGCGGCAATTTCATATTGGAGTGTAGATAAATCTTTCGAAAAACACCCGGACGATACCCTGATCGTCCGGGCGGTCTCGTACGTCCTATCCTTCCCGCAGATACTTACGGGTATAGGGGCACACAGAAAAACAAAGTCCACACAGATCTGTCTCAATACCGGTGGCCTCCTTCATGCGGAGTATCTGTGTCTCTTTGCACTTGTTTTTCTGCAGGAGTTCCTCCCGCCTGGTACCGACATGCCAGAGCGTCCCCGACAGTGCGCCGGCGGGACACTTCTGCACGCAGACCGAGCACCCTCCGCAGCGGCTCTCGTTGACGGGGCGGTCCACTGGCAGCGGCGCGTCGGTCAGCAGGCTGGAAATCCGGACCGCGCTCCCGTACCGCTTTGTCACCAGCAGACAGCTCTTGCCGATCCAGCCAAGCCCTGCTCGGGTGGCCACCGTCTTGTGGGGGAGGGCCGTGCACCAGTTTTCGTCCTTCTTCACCACTTTCGTGGTGTTTGCGCAGGCGTGAAACCCTTTTTTCCGCAGAAACTCCGCCCCACATGTCACAATCTCATCCAACCGGGCATTCAATGCGTGGTAGGCGTCATAATATTCCCGAGTAGGCGCAGTCTCCAGCTCCATGACAATATGTTTGGGGATGGGCACGGCCACCGAGATGCCGATGGTCAATTCTCCGTCGACGACCCCATTCAGATCCCCGCCCCCCATCAACTTGGCTCCCTTTTCCGATAATAATTCAAATAAATCGCGTTTCCATTTTTCAGCATCCAATCGTCTCACTCCAATCTGCTGAGCGGTGCATAGATTTCACCTAAAGGAGGCTGGCAAGCACCAGGGGTGCTTGCCAGCCTTGATAACCGCAGAGCAAGGCCGGACGGGGCCGGTCAATGGCGGCGCACTAGTGCAACCTTCATCTCGACCATTGACGGTCCTGGCCGATCTTGCTACTTCCACGATCAATGAATATAAAGTTTCAGATAAGTCGGCGTTCCCGTCAGTTTTTTCATTTTTTTGTCAATAGGAAAAATGACATCTGTTTTTAAGTATCAATCCGTGTCATTCTCACAAGAGATTTACATTCAATACAAAGTTTCCGCCTTGAAAGGAAAAAACCTTATCAAAGGACACCGTTTCGGTCGAAACACAAACAAAGCCCAACTTTTCCAGCAATTTGCGGGAAGGGATATTTTCAATCGCTGTTCCTGCCGTGAAGCCAATCGCTCCGCGCTCAGAAATAAAATATTCTATAAGAGCTTTTGCACTTTCATAAGCATAGCCGTTTGAATGATATGCAGAATGGAAACAATATCCCAGATCATATTTATCTCCATCTCTATGAAAGCATATATATCCTAACATATCGCTCATATCTTTGAAAAAGACAGCAAAGAACAAATTGCTCTCAGCAAATCTCTTTGTCAATGCCTTAATTTCTTCATCCTTTGTCGGGAAAGGCATATCATAAACGGCATATTTGGAATTATTAAAATCGACAAATATATTTTTCATTTTCCACCAATCTGTTTCATCAAGATTGCGGATATATAATCTATCCGTTTCCAATATCATATGATTTATCCCTCACAAAACAAAATTTGCTTACTCCCACTCAATCGTAGCTGTAGGCTTGGGACTGATGTCATAACACACTCTGTTTACGTTTTTTACTTCTTTTAAAATTCTGTCCGTAATTTTGCCAAGAACGTCGTAATCAATGGGCTCAATGGCAGCGGTCATGGCATCGATGGTGTTGACCGCCCGTATGATAACCGGCCAGTCAAAGCATCTGGCATTGTCTCTGACGCCTACAGATTTAAAGTCGGGAACAATGGTAAAGTACTGCCATACGGTCTTGTCCAGTCCGGCTTTCTTAAATTCCTCCCGAAGAATGGCATCCGATTCCCTTACGGCCTCCAGGCGGTCTCTGGTGATAGCGCCTAAACATCTCACTCCCAAACCAGGACCGGGGAACGGCTGGCGGTATACCATTTCATCAGGAAGCCCAAGCTCCTTGCCGCAGGCGCGCACCTCATCTTTGAAAAGCTGCTTTAAAGGCTCTACCAGCTGGAATTTTAAATCCTCCGGAAGTCCTCCTACGTTGTGATGGGACTTTACTACCTTGGCTGTTTTGGTTCCGCTTTCCACAATATCCGGATAAATGGTTCCCTGGGCCAGGAAGTCGATTCCTTCCAGTTTTCTGGCTTCTTCTTCAAAAACGCGAATAAACTCAGCGCCGATAATTTTACGTTTCTGTTCCGGATCTGCTACCCCGGCCAGCTTGTCCAGAAAACGGTCAGTGGCATCAACATAAATCAGATTGGCATCCAGCTGATTCTGGAATACTTCAATTACGGACTGCGATTCGCCTTTCCGCATAAGGCCGTGGTTTACATGGACACAGTACAGCTGTTTGCCGACGGCTTTAATGAGAAGAGCGGCAACTACAGAGCTGTCTACGCCGCCGGACAGGGCAAGAAGAACTTTTTTGTCTCCTACCTGCCGACGGATCAGTTCGATCTGGTCATCAATAAAATTTTTCATATTCCAGTTCGGCTGAGCGCAGCAGGTGTCAAAAACAAAGTTTTTCAGCAGTTGTTCTTTTGCTTTCTCATCGTTCGGCCAGCTTTCCAGGCTCAACTGACACTGAGCAGTCTGATGGCTGGCGGCCATGACAGGAATGCCTGAAGAATAAATCTCAGGATTTACATCTATGGCGGTTCCATCAATGATGTGATTGGGGCCGCCGTTAATAATAACCCCCTTGATTCCCGGAAGATTTTTCAGCTGATCCGGTGTAATATCGTGGGGGTAAATCTCACTGTAAACCCCAAGTCCCCTTATTTCTCTGGCCAATCCTGTATTGTCTGTACTCCCCAAGTCCAAAATTACAATCATGTCCTGTTTCATAGTTTTGCTCCATCCTCCTTAGTATTTGATGTTACGTTCAGTGTATCAGAAAAGAATAGAAATTCCAAGTGAGGAAAAGGGAAAATGAGGAAAATCAAAAAGGGCTGAAACGCTCCATTGACACAGATAAATGGATATTTTACACTGATATCAGATGGTGCCCCAGGGTGGGGAGCAGGGATTACAGAAAAAGGGGGTGTGAAAGAACTGTGAGAGGAGCAGCAGGGGGAACCCAGGATGATAAAAACAAGGAATAAAATTGGGAAGGAGAAATGAGGGGTATGGCAAGATACAGATGCAGTGTGTGCGGATTTGTTTTTGACGAGGAAAAGGAAGGAAAGCCTTTTGCCAGCATTAACGAATGTCCGGTCTGTCATCAGCCGGCAGACCGGTTCGTTTTGGTAAAGGCTGAGGAGGAGAGAAAAGAAGAGGAACATAAGACTTTGAAGCTGGAATATCCAGAGGAACTTAAACGGGAAGATGAAAGTTATAGGTATATGAAAGAGATTCACCTTATGGCTGTATCCGGAAAATCTATTCATGGGGCTATGGCAACCAGGCTTCCTATGCCAGGATGGGACGAGATTTTTATTTTGGGAGCTCAGCTTGCCTGCCTTCCTTTGGAGGAAGACGCACAGGTGGATACCACATTGGTAATTGGTGAAAAGCGAAAGAGACCAATGGTTTTGGAAAACCCTGTTTTTGTTTCTCATATGTCCTTTGGCGCTCTTTCCAGGGAAGCCAAAATTGCCCTGGCCAAGGGAAGTTCTATGGCTGGAAGCGCTATGTGTTCCGGGGAGGGCGGAATTATTCCGGAAGAGATGGAGGCCGCAGATAAGTATATTTTTGAATATGTGGCCAATGGCTACAGTGTAACCCCGGAGAATTTAAGGAGGGCAGATGCTATTGAAATTAAAATAGGCCAGGGAACAAAACCTGGGATGGGAGGACATTTGCCGGGAGAAAAGGTGACAAAGGAGATCAGTCAGGTCAGGGGGAAGCCTGTGGGTAAGGATATTTTGGCTCCCTCCAGATTTCCTGGAATTGAAACGAAAGAGGACTTGAAAAATTTAATTGAACAGCTTCGATTTGCTTCAGATGGAAGACCAGTGGGAGTAAAAATAGCTGCTGGTCATGTGGAGAGGGATTTGGAATTTTGTGTGTACGGGGACCCTGATTTTATTACCATTGACGGTCGGGGAGGAGCTACTGGTTCTTCACCATTTTTTGTAAGGGAAGCCTGCAGTCTTCCTACGATTTATGCTCTTTCCAGGGCGAGAGGGTATTTGGACAGTGTAAAATCAGATATAAAGCTTATTATAACAGGAGGGCTGAGAGTATCCTCAGATTTTGCCAAGGCTATAGCCATGGGAGCAGATGGAATTGCTGTGGCAACCGCTCCGCTGATGGCACTGGGATGTCAGCAGTATCGCATCTGCGGCTCCGGCATGTGTCCTATGGGAATTGCCACTCAGGATCCCGCATTGCGCAGCAGGCTGAATTCGGAGGCAGCAGCTGTGAGAGTTGGAAATTTTCTCAGAGTTTCTTTGGAGGAACTGAAGGTATTTGCGCGGATTACGGGTCATAAAAAGCTTCATCAACTGTCTGTAGAGGATTTGTGTACGATCAGCAGTGAAATCAGCGAGCATACGAACATTCCCCATGCTTAGATTTTTGGGTCAGTTCATAAAAACTGCTGAGAATTTAACAGAATATGAAAAATAATTGTGCAAAATTGTCTTGACAATAGTGCTATAATATAGCTGTAACAAGAAAGAGATACTTAACCAGCCCTATTTGCAGACACAAATCAAGGCCGCTAAGCAATCAGTTTTATGGAGGAAAAGACAAATGACTACTTTAAAAGCTGAAAAAAGAACAATGAACACAAAGGCAAAAAGGCTTAGACGGGAAGGATACGTTACAGGCAATATTTTTGGCAGAGAAATGAAAGAATCTATGCCCATTAAGATTGTCCAGGCTGACGCAGAGCGTCTTCTTAAGACGAATAACAAGGGCAGCCAGGTAATGGTGGAGGTAGATGGCCAATCCATGAATGTGCTGATCAAGGAAATTGATTATGATTCCATGAAAAGGCAGATTTTGGAGATTGATTTCCAGGCCCTGGTAAGTAATGAGAAAGTTCACTCTGTTGCGGAAATTATTTTACTGAATCATGAGAAAGTTACAACCGGCGTCCTGCAGCAGCTGTTGGAGGAGGTTTCCTATAAGGCATATCCGGCAGATCTGGTAGATAAGATTCAGGTGGATGTAGGCGATATGAGAGTGGGAGATTCCATTAAGGTAGGAGATCTTCCAATCGCTTCAAATGAAACTATCAGTTTGCAGACAGATCTGGATGCGGTAGTTGTAACGGTTACTGCTTCAAAGAATGATATAACAGAAGATGAGGCAGAAGAAGGAACCGATGAAAAATAATTCCAAAGGGTCCAATGACCCTGCCTGGAAGCAGAATCCGGGCCGGCAGTTGGAGAAAATGCATTGAAAGAAAGATGGCTTCAGTTTAAGACTGGGCCATCTTTTTTTGTAGAAAGATGGAGGGCGGCTGTGTTATACTGAAACGGTATATACAGATGGATTAAATCGGGCGGGGTATGGAAAGAAGCAGCCCGTGGGAAGGTGGAAGTTTTATGGCAAAGCTGAGAAAAATGCTGGGACATGTGGATGAGCCGGCGGTGAAAGGGCTTATGAGGCTGATTGAAACGCAGAGCAAAGAAACTCTGGGGCGCTGGGCAGCCCGATATGTGAGAGAGAATTATCTGCCTGTTTTCGAAAAATATGGAGGCAGCGACCACAGACTGGAAAAAGGGCTGGAGGCAGCAGACCAATGTGCAAATGGCACGCTGACAGTGAAAGAAGCAAAGGTTTATTGGAAGGAAGCCGGACAGGCTGCCAGAGAGCTTTCAGAGGATCCTGTCATTCAGGCAGCTGCCAGAGCCATTTCCACGGCCTGCGCAGTTATGCAGACGCCTGGCAATGCTTTGGGGTTTGCCTTTTACGGGGCGGCTGTGTCTGCCTATTCCAAAAGCGGCCTGAAGGAGACGGAGGAAGTATATGACAGACTGGCCACAGAGGAGCTGGAAAGAATTTTGGAGTCTCTGAAGGCTGCTGCAGTGGAAGGAGAGGAAAAGCCGGTAAAGGTGAAATGGAATTGTTAAAGTCCTGGAGGAACAGATGGGAGGCTGGAAGCTACTGATTGGGCAAGGAGATGAAAGGTTGAAGAAACTTTATTTGGTAGGCGGCCCTATGGGAGTGGGCAAAACCACTGTATGTCAGCTGCTGAAAAAAAGATTGGACCACAGTGTTTTTTTTGACGGTGATTGGTGCTGGGACTCCAATCCATTTATTGTTACGGAAGAAACTAGGACAATGGTACTGAACAATATTGTATACCTTCTCAACAGCTTTTTAAGCTGCAGTATTTACCAGCATGTAATCTTTTGCTGGGTTATGCATGATCAGTCTGTTATAGATTCCATTTTGCAAAGGCTTAGCCGGGATGACTGCCTGACCTATGCCGTTTCCTTACTCTGCGGAGAGAAAGAGCTGAAAGGCAGGCTGATGAAAGATGTGAAATCCGGGCTGAGAGAGGAGAACGTAATTGCCAGAAGTCTGGAAAGACTTCCTCTCTATGAGAAGCTGGATACCTATAAAATTGATACTTCCTTTTTAACTGAGGAGCAGACGGCGGAATGTATTCTGCGGCTTGCCGGGAACTGGGACCAGGGTCTGTTATAATTGGTTGAAACAAAAGCAGACGGAAATAAAAATATTATATTGACGGAGGATAGATTGATGCAGATGGAAACTGCGTGGAGAAGAAAACCGCTGACAATCAGTGAGAATGGTAAATATTTTATGGAAGGGGATCAGCCCTTTTTCTGGCTGGGAGATACGGCATGGCTGATGCTTCAGAAGCTGGATAAGGAGGAAGTATATACCTATCTGAGAAATCGAAAAGAGCTTGGATACAATGTGATTCAGACTGTGCTTATTCATTCTTTTAAAGGCAGGAAGGTTATGGGAAGCCTGGCATTGGGGCTTAAGGATGTAGAAAAGGGGGAATACTGGGAATTCTGCGACTGGGCTTTTAAAACCGCCCAGGATATGGGACTTTATATGGGGGTGCTTCCAGCGTGGGGAAGCGTGGTAAAGGAAGGAATCCTGAATCTGGAGAATATGGAAAAATATGCACATTTTCTGGGAGAAAGATACCGGGATAACCCCAATTTAATCTGGATTTTAGGCGGCGATGTGAGAGGAGATGCAGCCCCTGAAGTTTACCGAAAAGAAGGGGAGATTCTCAAATCCTATAATCCCCAAAGACTTATAGGATTCCATCCTTTCGGGCGGACCTCTTCTTCTCTGTGGTTTCACAACGAGTCCTGGCTGGACTTTAATATGTTCCAGTCGGGACACAGAAGATACGATCAGGCGCAGCTGGGAGAATGGGATGACAATAAGGCCAAGGAGGAGTTTTTTGGGGAAGACAGCTGGAAGTATGTGGAACGAGATCTGGGGTATTCTCAGATCAAGCCTACATTAGACGGAGAACCATCTTATGAAGGAATTCCCCAGGGACTTCATAATCCGCATAATCCCTATTGGGAGGAATGGGATGCCAGACGTTACGCGTACTGGTCTGTTTTTGCGGGAGCGGCGGGACATACCTATGGAAATAATGCCATTATGCAGTTTCATCACCAGCCGGATCAGGCGGGAGCGTATGGGGTCCGGGAGACCTGGCAGAAGGCGCTTCATTATCCTGGAGCAGGGCAGATGAGGTATTTGAAGGAATTGATGATGAGTGTGGATTTTATTCATGGAAGACCGGCTGATTCTATGCTTCTGTTTGGGCAGAAAGAGCGATATCACAGAATTGCAGTGTTTGCCGGGGAGGACTATATTTTCTGTTATGACTATATGGGAGATGAATTTGCGCTGGATTTGACAGAATACATGGATAAAGCCATGGAGGCCTGGTGGCTTAATCCTCAATGCGGGGCTTACAGCTACATTGGCTGTCTGAAAGGCAGAGAGAAATGGCTGGCCAGCCCTTTAAGGAGAAAAGACAGATCCAATGACTGGGTTTTGGTGCTGAAGGAGAAAAAAAGTTCTGAACCGTTGAGGAGAGATGATAAAGGAGACTACTTATGTCAAATATAATTAAGATTGTGGATTTTCAGGCGCCGGAACTGGATGTTTACGCCAGACTGACAGAAGGACAGCTGTTAAACCGTCATGAACCGGATAAGGGGATTTTTATTGCGGAAAGTCCGAAGGTCATTGAAAGAGCTTTGGATGCCGGCTGTATTCCTATTTCTTTTTTGATGGAAGAAAAGCATGTGAAAGGGCAGGGAAGGAAGCTGATTGAGCGGTGTCCTGAGATTTCTGTCTATACGGCGGAATTTGATGTGCTGACTCAGCTGACAGGATTTAAGCTGACCCGGGGAATGCTGTGCGCCATGTATAGGCCCAGGCTGCCGTCTGCAGAAGCAGTATGTGCCAATGCCCGGAGAATTGCCGTTTTAGAAAATGTTGTAAATCCTACCAATGTGGGAGCTATTTTTCGGTCAGCGGCCGCACTGAATATGGACGGAATTTTGCTTACACCGGCATGCAGCAATCCACTGTACAGGCGTGCAGTGAGAGTCAGCATGGGAACTGTTTTTCAGATACCATGGACAATTCTTGACGACGGCTGCCAGTGGGATGGGGAAGGTGTAAGATATCTTCATAACCTTGGATTTAAAACAGCGGCAATGGCCCTTCGGGACGATTCCATTGGAATTGATGACCCTGAACTGCAAAAAGAGGATAAGCTGGCTATTATTTTAGGGACTGAGGGAGACGGACTGGCCTCCAATACAATTAGAGACTGTGATTATACCGTTCGAATTCCCATGTCCCATGGAGTAGATTCTTTGAATGTGGCGGCGGCAAGTGCTGTAGCGTTTTGGGAACTGGGAAAAGGAAACAGAGGAATTGGCAGTGAATCCTTATGAGCCCACACCTTATGCTGTTCTGAAGAGACTGGCAGAAAGCGGGCGCATTACGGCAGGTAATGTGGTGGCAGATTATGGCTGCGGAAAAGGAAGAGTGGTTTTTTCTTGAATTATAAAGTGGGATGCAGGGCCATAGGGATTGAGGCTGATGAGAAAACGTATCTGACTGCTGAGAAGAATGGAAGGCGTATTATAAGTACGGATAGGTCAAGTTCCTTTTTGCAGAAGCGGATAAGTATTCTGTGGAATATTTGATGTGGGAGAGGGAAATAGAGTTTGTGGAAGAAATAGACTGCAGTGATTTATTTTCAGACGGCAGTTCCAGAGAGAAAATTCTTGTGTTTCAAATGGGAGAATGAAAAAGAAGGGGATAAAAGTTGTTCCTTCCTGAAAAAAGTGTTAGACTAATAAAAATACTTTGATAAAGTTCAGAGGGATTCCATGGCAAATAGAAAAACAACCAATATAGAAGTACGAAAAAATAACCGAAACAGTATTTACCGTTACATTCGCAAAGCGGACGTAACCTCCAATCCCAATATATCTTATGATTTAAAAATCAGTCTGCCTACTGTGACCCAAAATACGAAAGAACTTATAGAAAAGGGCCTTGTAAAGGAAGAGGGAAAACTGAAATCCACAGGGGGAAAGCGGGCAGCAGCCTTGTGTGCAGCGGCTGATTTTAAGCTGGCGGTAGGATTGGACATTACAAGAAACCATATTAGTTTGGTTCTGGTGGATTTAAAAGGAACTGTGTTGAAATCGGACAGAATTTTTCTTCCCTATGAGCACAGAAGAGAATATTATGAGCAGGTAAACCGCCTTCTGGAACAGTTTGTTGATATAAGCGGGGCGGACAGGGAACGAATGCTTGGAATTGGCATTTCCATTCCGGGAATTGTAAATCTTGACCGGAAAGAGATATCCAATTCCCGTGTCCTTCATGTAGATGAATTGCCGTTTCAGTTGATCAGCAGCTTTTTTTCCTATCCCTGTTATTTCTTAAATGATGCCAATGCGGGAGCTTACGCGGAAGGGCTTCATCAGGAAAATGCAAAGCGTTTCTTTTATCTGTCACTCAGCAGCACAGTGGGGGGAGCCATTTATGAAGAAGGAGAGCTGGTTCAGGGAAAAGAATTTCGGTGCGGCGAGGTGGGGCACATGACAATTGTGCTGGACGGTGCCTTGTGTTATTGTGGGAAAAAGGGCTGTCTGGATGCATACTGCTCCGCGGACCGGCTGTCTGATATGGCAGATGGAAGTTTAGAGGGATTTTTTCAGCAGCTGGAAGAGGGAAAAGAGGAAATGGTTCAGGCCTGGGATACCTATACCTCATATCTTGCAGTGGCCTTGGACAATATCTCCATGGTGCTGGACTGTGATATTATTATTGGAGGTTATGTGGGCGGATATATGGAATACCATATGGAAGATTTAAACAGGAAACTGTTTGAAAAAAATATATTTGGAAAAAGAGAGCCGTTTATAAGGCCCTGTATTTTTAAATTTGAGGCAGCTGCTTTGGGGGCCGCGTTAAGTGTAATAGAAGACTTTGTTGATCAAATATAGAGCGGGGAATATGGCAGTATGAAATCAGACGTAAAAACGAGGGAGGAATTACTATGGAACATGAATCAGAACCTGAGACAAAGAAAAACAGCGGAAATAAGACAGTCAATTTGATTTTCAGAAGTGTGGCAGCGGCAATGGGGATTGCAGTAGCTGTGTTAGCTGTTTTAGAGGAACTGGATACAAACGCGGGAATGGTTATGCTAGGAATTGGCCTGGCCTGTCTGGCTGTTTATACATTCAGGGAACAGGAGTAGGAAAATAGACGGGAACGGTGTGCAAAGGCGGGAAAGCAGGAAATCTTTTTAAAGGTTTCCTGCTTTTTTGGTGTGACTGGGCAAAGTGAGACAAGATTGATTCCTGGAAACATGCAGATTGTAATTGACAAAAGACATAGTTTGTATTAACATAAAACACATAATAAAACTATTTAATTAAGTGTTTTCTTAATTGGCAAAGAGAACGGAAATGCAAGTTATGCTGCTTATTTCACATCAATGGGGTACATTAGTCAGGAGGAGAATGAGATGGAAGGAAAGATGAAAACTGCAGTAATGCTGGGGATTGGAAAAATGGGATATGAAGAGCGTCAGATTCCCAGGCCAAAAGAGGATCAGGTGCTGGTTAAGCTGGAATACGTTGGAATCTGTGGGAGTGATCTCCATTATTACGAGAGCGGAGCCATTGGAAACTATGTGGTTAAGCCTCCCTTTGTATTGGGACATGAACCGGGAGGAACGGTTGTAGAAGTGGGAAAAAATGTGTCCCATTTAAAAGTGGGGGATCGGGTAGCTTTGGAGCCGGGAAAAACATGCGGTCACTGTGAGTTCTGCAAAACAGGACGGTATAATCTTTGTCCTGATGTTCAGTTTTTTGCCACGCCTCCTGTGGACGGAGTTTTTCAGGAATATGTGGCTCATGAGGAGGAGCTTTGTTTTAAGCTTCCGGAGAATGTAAGTACGCTGGAGGGCGCATTAATTGAACCGCTGGCTGTAGGATTTCACGCAGCTATGCAGGGAGGAGCCAGAGCTGGTCAGACTGCTGTGGTAATGGGAGCCGGCTGTATTGGACTGGTAACCATGATGGCGTTAAAGGCAATGGGTGTGTCAAAGGTATATGTTGTAGATATTATGGAAAAACGTCTTGAAAAGGCAATGGAACTGGGGGCAGACGGAGTTATTAATGGAAGCAGAACCGATACGGTAGAAGAAGTGATGAGGCTGACAGAAGGAAAAGGCTGTGATTTGGCTGTTGAGACAGCCGGAACGGAGATTACAACGGTACAGACCATTCATATGACAAAAAAAGGCTCTAATATTGTTCTGGTGGGATACAGCAAAAGCGGGGAGATGACTCTGCCCATGAGTTTGGTTCTGGATAAGGAATTAACCTTTAAAACCGTCTTCCGTTACCGCCATATATATCCTATGGCAATTGACGCAGTGGCATCAGGAAAAGTAAACTTAAAAGGAATTGTGACCAATATATTCGGATTAAGCGAAGTGCAGAAGGCAATGGATTATAGTGTTCACAATAAAGGCGAGGTCGTAAAAGCAGTTATAAAAATTGACCAATAGAAGGAGGAAATTCAGGAAAAAGGTCTCTTACAGACTGTATCATTTGAGGGCCGCTTTTGGTACAGGCATAGGATATTTTATTCCAGCAATTATGGGGCTTGGAAATTTCCTTGCAGGCAAGGGAAAAATACGGTTTCCAAAGCAGGTCCTTCGTCCAGTGGATTAGCGAAAGCTGTTTAAAGGGCTGTTCTGAAATGGTCGGTCAGGCTGCGGCTGACTGAGGCCAAAAGATTGATGTTAGATGAAAATCGAAATGTGACTGAGGCTTCCTTAGAAGTGGGATATGAAAGTGTTTCTCAATTTACGCGAGATTACCGCAAACTGTTTGATATGAAGCCAAAAGAAGATATTTTAAAACTTCGAAGCCAGTTGGAGAAATAGGCAAATTTTTCGTAGAAATAGGCAAGCGGATACTTCATAAATCCTGTTAGGATAAAGGAGCACATAAAAGTGCTTAAAAAAATAACTATCAGGATATGGAGGATCGGAGCATGATTTTAACAGATCAATTATGTGACAGGTTATGTGCTGCCGTGCGGGAAAAAAGCAAAGAAATGGAGATTGACATCAGTTTTGCCATTAGTGATGAAAATGGTCTTCCAAGAGTATACCGGCGTTATGGAGAAGCTCTGGTTTTGAGCATTACCCTTGTACTAGATAAGGCCTATACAGCGGCAGTTACCCAGTGCACAACAAAAGATGTAGCTGCTTGTTCCGCTGAAGGCGGTTCTCTTATGGCAATTGAGACAAATGCTCCTAGAATTACATTGGTTGCAGGGGGTATCCGCTGTTTGTAAACGGAAAGATTGCAGGCGGTATTGGCGTAGGCGGAGGAACAGAGGAATAGGATTGTCCGCTGCATCCTGCCAGGCACAACAAAGGCCGCGCTCCATGTATTGCAAAAAATTTAAAATTAAAGGAAATACCAAACATATGGAAGACCAGTAGCTGCAGTGTGAATGTAACAGACAGCCATCTAAGACAACGAAAAACCGGGACAGACTTTTTGTATCTGCCCCGGTTTTTTAGCTGTTATGGGCTTTATATCCTTCGCCCCATGTCCACATGGCATCTAGAATCGGCTTCAAACTCCGTCCTAAGTCGGTCAGGCTGTATTCCACCCGGGGAGGAACCTCAGCATATACTTGACGGTTTACAAGCCCTTTTTCTTCCATATCCCGCAGCTGTGCGGTTAATACTTTCTGCGATACGCTGCCAATGGATTTTTTTAATTCTCCGAACCGTTTGGTTCCAGACATTAAGTCACGAAGAATCAAAACTTTCCACTTATCGCCGATCAGCATAAGTGTGGTTTCCACCGGACAGGCCGGTAATTCTTTTGTTGTCAGCATAAATAGCGCTCCTTTTTCAATACTTTCAAATTGATAGCTGTAATTCAATTAGATACTTACTTTACAAAATGGCATTTAGAATCATTATAGCATGTTAAAGAGAAAAATGCAATTTTGCATGGATTGGGGCAATATGTAGCCTTCCCTATAAAGAGCAGAAATTTTAAAGATGCCTCCTACTAATGCCCCTATGTCCGTCCCATGGTTTCCTTGAGGTAACTACGGCACAATAAAGTGCGTACTTCACATATGAATCAGGCACCGTTACAATGGGATTACAAAGTTAAAAATCAATAACAACAGAAAATGGAGGTAGTTATTATGAATGACGTAGTAAAGTTTTTACAGGACAATCCGGTACAGTATCTGGCCACTGTTGGCCGTGATGGAAAGGCCAAGTGCCGTCCTTTTATGTTTTCCGGAGAATTAGACGGCAAGTTGTGGTTCTGCACCAACAATACCAAGGATGTTTTTAAGGATATGCAGGCAAATCCTAATATTGAGATTTCTGGTTCCAGTCCTTCCTATGCGTGGATCCGTCTGAATGGTGAAGCTGTCTTTGAAGATAACATGGCTGCCAAGGAAATGTGTATACAGAACCCCATTGTTAAGGGACAGTACGGCGAAGCCTCCAATCCTATTTTTGAAGTATTCTATCTCAAAAATGCCCATGGGGTAATCGCTGATTTTTCCGGCAACCCACCTAAAGAATACAATCTGTAATCTGAAAATCCACAATATCTTCGGAGCAAGGTGAAATTCCTGACCGGCAGTTATAGTCTGCCAACTGCACAGCCAGCCGAAACGGTGAAATTCCGTTACCGACGGTGACAGTCCGGATGAAAGAGGATATGACAAGAACCGCTCCGCAGGGATCATACTGGAACTTGCTAATTTTCTAATAGGAAGCAGCTTTGTTGTCATTGCCGGGCTTATTTATAGATTGCATAAGACAAAAAAGAATGCTTGTGCAGCCTGTCTGGCTGTAAGCGTGGGGAGAGGAATTGCTGTCACCATTGCTGCTATGCTTCTTTACAAACCGCTTGTGCCTGTTCTCGCAGGCTGGCAGAAATAGGAGATTTACCATGAGGACGATAGAATATTTAAAATATATTGTAGAAGAGATTCATTCAACTGTATTTGCCACTGTGGATCAAGAGGGGCGTCCTGTGACATGCGCCATCGATCTTATGGACTATGATGAAAATGGTTTGTATTTCCTGACAGCAAAAGGCAAAAATTTTTATGACCGGCTGAAAAGGAATGAAAGCATTGCGTTTACAGCAATGAAAGGCAACGATACCCTTTCCTGTGTGGCGCTTTCTGTACAGGGGAGAGCAAAAGAGATTGGACCAGAGATGCTGCCTGGGCTTTTTGCTAAAAACTCATATATGGAAAAGATTTATCCAGATGAAGCCTCACGCAGTGGGCTGACTGTTTTCAAAATCTGTGAGGGAACCGGCGAATGGTTTGATCTTTCTAAACATCCCATTGAACGGGCGGCCTTTTCATTTGGAGGTGCGCAGGAGAAAGCCAGCGGCTATTTCGTTACGGGCAAATGCATTGGATGCAAATTGTGCTATTCCAAATGCTCGCAGAAATGCATTGATATTACAAAGAAGCCTGTTGTAATTGAGCAGGAACATTGTCTGCACTGTGGAAATTGCTTTGAAATTTGTCCTACAAGGGCAGTAGAACGGCGGTGAAAACTATGAAACAGGAAGAACGACTGGACTATTTAATTTCTTATTTGCTGAGTGAAAAAGAAGAATATCAAAGGATTCCCATTCCTTACGAGGCAGAGGATAAAAGCCGGCTGCTGCGTTCTTTGATGAATGTCCGTCCGCCTGCTCCGGTTAGTAAAGATTTTTTGAATGTCCAGGATGAATACCTGAGCAAACTTCTTAAGGGAAAAGGAATCACCAGAAAAGAAGATTTGAAACCGGTTAAGCCGGGACTGTACCTTTGGAAGGGCGATATAACAACCCTTGCCGTTGACGCTATTGTAAATGCTGCCAACAGCCAAATGCTGGGCTGCTTTGTGCCCTGTCACGGCTGCATTGACAATGCAATCCACTCAGCGGCCGGCGTGCAGCTTCGCCTTGAGTGCGCCCAAATTATGGCGCAGCAGAAAGCAGAAGAACCTGCAGGCAAAGCAAAAATTACAGAAGCCTATAATCTTCCATGCCGCTATGTACTTCACACGGTGGGGCCCATTGTTTACGGGACAGTTACCCCAAAACACAGGAAACTGCTTGCATGCTGTTATCGTTCCTGTCTGGAGCTGGCGGCATCTTACGGATTAAAAAGCATTGCTTTCTGCTGTATCTCAACCGGAGAGTTTCACTTCCCCAATGATTTGGCTGCCCAAATTGCCATTCAGACAGTGAAAGAGTACCAGCGGGAAACATCCTGCAGTATGGAGGTGGTTTTTAATGTTTTTAAGGACTGCGACTATGAAATCTACAAACGGCTGCTATGATAAAATGGAACAGCTCAAATATGAAATGGAAACGGCGGACGCAATTGTAATAGGAGCGGGCGCGGGACTTTCTGCATCTGCCGGGTTCACTTATACAGGAAAACGCTTTGAGGATAATTTTCAGGATTTTATCAGGAAATATGGTTTTCGAGATATGTACTCCGGCGGATTTTACCCTTTTGATACCTTAGAGGAACACTGGGCCTACTGGAGCCGGTACATTTATATTAACCGTTATCAGGATGTGCCCAAAGATACCTACACAGACCTTCTGAAACTGGTACAGAGAAAAGATTATTTCGTGCTGACTACTAATGTTGACCATTGCTTTCAGAAAGCCGGTTTTGACAAGCACAGACTGTTTTACACACAAGGCGATTATGGACTATGGCAGTGTTCTAAGCCATGCCATAGAAAAACCTACGACAATGAGGCAGTCGTCAAAAAAATGACTGTGCAGCAGAAGCATATGCGGGTACCGTCTGAACTTATCCCCCGCTGTCCGGTCTGCGGCGCGCCTATGTCCATGAATCTGCGGGCGGATGACACCTTTGTAGAGGATGAAGGCTGGTATAAAGCGGCTGAAAGGTATCAGGAGTTTATCCGCAGCCATGAGGGACTGCATATGGTGTATTTGGAATTGGGCGTAGGCGGGAATACTCCCGGAATCATAAAATATCCATTCTGGAAAATGACCTATGAAAATCCTAAGGCTGTTTATGTTTGTATGAATCTGTCAGAAGCGTACTGTCCGGCAGAGATAAAAAAACAGTCAATTTGTATGGAAGGAGATATAGGTCTTATTTTAAAAGAATTCTATTCAGAGCAATAAAGCGCAGGGGATACCTGCCCGCCTCAGGGGGGACAGGAAGAGAAAGCCCGGTTCTTTTTATATACTGCCAATATAAAACTTCCGAGAAGCTATTTCAGAATAATGGTAGTGTGCTCAGTTTTACAGCAATGAATATGCCGACAGATTGGAAAGCACATTTGAGTGTTTAAATTCAGTTAAATTGCATAAAATATTAAAACAGACCTAATCAAGCATATTATGCTCAAACCGATTAGGCTTTCGGCGAAGTGTTATGATAAGCACTTCGCCATTTTTATGTATGACGGGCATGCCGTCAGTCTGTGGTGAAAGTCCACAAGGGGCGTAGTTGCCGACGAACCCCATAGCGACTCCCAAGGTTTGTATCGCGAGGTATAGGCGAGAAGAAGGGATAGCGAAAT
>DXFU01000028.1 GCA_019114305.1 Candidatus Hungatella pullicola
GTTAGTGTATAATTATCATTGGCAAAAATAGGAATGGTTTCTAAATAAAAAGGGAAGCAGAGAAAATCCCTACTTCCCAATCATACCGTTTTTCTTTATGATGTTAGTTGCGAAACAAAACGCATAAAGGAGACGGTATGATGGAATCTATTGTAGAAGAAAAACTGGTATCTTTCAAGACTTTGGAGAAAAAAGTTTTTGCCTATGTCTGTGAACTGGGCAGGATGATCACCAAGGTCCTTCTGGAAAGCTATGACGACGAACTGGCGGGGGAGAGGGACAGGAAAACATACAGGGATAAAGGGAAGCGGGAGACTACGATCAAGACCGTATATGGGGAGGTCACATATGCCAGGAGAGTCTACCGAACCGTACAGGAAGACGGGACGGCCGCCTATATCTATCTGTTGGATGAGGCGATGTCGATGGAAAAAATCGGGCTGATTTCCACCAATCTGGCGGAAAAGATCGCCCTGACCGTGACGGAGGCCCCTTACCGTGTCAGCGCGGATGTGATCAGCGATACCTGCGGTCAGACCATCAGTCACGGAGGTGTGTGGAACCTGATCCAGCAGCTGGGGGAACGGATCAACGAGGAAGAGGAATAGGCCGTACGACAGATGGAGGCAGGCCAGACAGAAGGGGAAAAGAGGATAGGGGTTCTTTTTGAAGAAATGGATGGGGTATGGCTGCAGATGCAGGATCCACACCATAAAAAGGCTCCCAAACAGGAGATGAAGGTTTTCACGATGTATGAGGGATGGGAAGCGGCCAGCCCGAAACGGAGCCGCCTGGTGAATAAGATGATGCTGGCGGGGATGGAGAAAAGTGATCGGTTCCATCAAAAGAGAGAAGCCCTGATAGAAAAGATCTATGATGCAGATGAGATTGGTCAGCGTATCCTGAACGGGGACGGGGGAAGCTGGATCAAAGAGCCTTATGATCCAGAGACTATCTTCCAACTGGACCGGTTCCATATCTATCGGGAGATCAAACAGAAGATCCGGGATGTAGAAGCCCAGAATCAGATCAAAGAACTGCTGGAGGAAAAGAAAGTAGATGAGATGCTGGAGTATATCCTGATCTATGCGGACAGTATAGAGAACGATGATGAAAAAGATAAGGGAAGTGAAAAGGCAAGAGAACTGTACCGGTATCTCTGGAATAACCGGGAAGGGCTTCTGCCTTATCAGGAGAGGGGGATCGAACTTCCGAAGGCCAGGGAAGGGGTCATCTATAAAAACATGGGTGTGCAGGAGAACCAGAACTGTACCGCAATCACTTTAAGGATGAAGCACAGGAGAATGCGATGGTCGGAAAGAGGAGCGAATAACATGGCGAAAGCCCTGTACCGGAAAGAGAACCGGGAACTGATCGATACGATCGAACGGTATACGGACGGATTGGTATTTGCCATGCAGATGGAAGAGATCGTCAAAACACTGAGTGCGGCGAAAGGCCCAAAGAAAGACGGAAAAGGAAATGCGTATGTAGAAGCCATCACCCACCATATGCCGCTGCTGGATGCAATGCGGACAGCATCGAGGAAAGCCTTTGCAAGAGCATTCTGCTAAAAAAGAGTAAAAAGTAATTGCAAGAGATCCAGAAAGAATTATCTGAGAATACAATTAATAAACTGACATCAATAAATAAGGAAAAGTGCCAACGAATACTTGACACATACCCTGAGTGGGCATAGGTTGATTTCTGTTTTCCTCTACACTATAATGAAAAAAGAAGGGGGAAGGCGGGAGAAAGACGCAGATATGGAGGCAGGGAAAATGAAGCTTAAAAATGTTTTGATTGTAGTAGAAAACCTTGAATGCTCAAAAAAATTTTACCATGATCTTTTTGGACTGGAGGCAGCGGCTGTTTCTGAAGGCAATATGATTCTGACAGAAGGGCTGGTGCTTCAGGAGAAAAAAGGGTGGGACAGCCTGATTGGAAGAACGTCTGTGTGCGGCGGAGGAGCCGGAGAATTGTATTTTGAAGAAAATTATATGGATGGATTTCTTGAAAAGCTGAAATTATATCCAGAGCCTGTGTCCTGTGTCAATCCGGTGGCAGAGCGGGACTGGGGACAGAGAGTGGTACGGATTGCAGACCCTGACGGCCACGTAATTGAAGTGGCTGAATCGGAAAATTCTGTTGTGAGGAGACTGAGGAGAGAGGGAATGGAGTTGGAAGCTATTAAGGAAAAAACAGGTCTTCCCATAGAACAAGTGAGAGGAATCTGCGGAGAGCAGGAATAGAGAAGAAAAAGAAGGGGGATGCCCCTTGACAGAAGGCAGCAGGGGCAGGAATTTATGAGACAGTGCAGAATTACTGTAATACGCATGGCGTGTTATGAGGATTTAATGGAACAATACGAAAACCCTATGGAACATCCCTGTAATATGAAGGAAGGACAGATTTTTATTGCCAATGGCTGGGAGAAACCGGAAGGGATGTGTGACAGCGCCTGGGAGACTATGTCTCCGTTTGTGATGACCCTTGCTTATGGGGGTTCTGATATTTACAGCGGTTGGATGAAAAACAAAAAATCTGCCATGATTTCCTGCAATGATGGCTTCCGGCCGGTCAGCTTTTTAATAGAAGCTTTGGATGATCCGGAAGAACAGAGACAGAGGAATAAGGTAAAATACCGGACCGTTGCCAGGGAGGAACTGACGGTGGAATTATTTGCCTCATTTAGCCGTCGTCAGGAGGTGAGCCGGTGCTGGAGAAAAGAGAAAGGACAGTGGGCAATTCGGGAGACTCCTTTTGTGGATGACTGGTCAAGGAAAGAATATGAGGACTTGGTCAGGCGATTAATCCATACTGCGGACACCGGCGGACTGGTATATGGAGCTTTTGTTGGCGGTAAGCTGAAAGGCTTTGCAGCCGTAGAATCAGAATTTTTTGGAAGAGAAAATCAGTATCTGGATTTGACTTTGCTCCATGTTTCTCAGGATATGCGCAGACAGGGAATGGGAAAGGTTCTGTTTGCAGCGGCCAAACTGTGGGCAAAGGGAAAAGGAGCCAGAAAGCTGTATATTTCTGCTCATTCGGCAGTAGAAACTCAGGAATTTTATAAGGCTGTGGGGTGTGTGGAGGCAGAGGAATACCATATATTCCACGCAGAACAGGAACCTTGCGACTGTCAGTTGGAATGTGCTGTGGAGTAAAAATAGGAACCTTGAGAGGGGAAAGAGAGAGGGGCAGGTGCGCGTATGAGAAAAATCAGCCAACAGGAAATTATGGCTATGGCACCGGCAGTCAGCACCGTTTCCAATGCCAGAAAGATTTCGGCGGGAGGCGGTTTTGTCCGGCGGATGCGGTCAGAGGATGATACTTTTTATATGGGGGAGTGTAAAGGAAGCGGAAAGTCAAACTATATGGTGTCTGCGGATTTTATTGAAGGGAACCAGCCTATAATCCGCTGCAGCTGTCCCAGCCGCCAGTTTCCCTGTAAGCATGGGCTGGCTCTGCTTTTTGAGATAGAAGCGGGGAAAGAATTTGATAAGGGAGAAATTCCCCGGGAGATTCTGGATAAAAGGGCCAGAAAAGAAGCCAGGGAAGCAAAAAAGAAGGAAAAAAAACAGGCGGCTGGAACTGACGGGGAGATAAAAAAGCAGGGAAAATCTCTGGTTTCCGCCGCAAAAAAGAAAAAAATTCAGAGACAGCTGGAGGGCCTTTCCATGGTAAGCCGTATTACTGCAGAGCTGACGGAAAATGGCTTGGCGTCCATGGGAAGTCTGTCCTTAAAAACCTATCGTGATCTGACAAAGCAGCTGGGAGATTATTATCTTCCGGGGCCGCTGATTCAGTTGAACCGGCTGATTCTGGAGATGGAAGCTTATCAGAAAGACGGAGAGCAAAGCCATTATCTTCAGGCGGTGGGTATTCTGGTGCGTCTCAGAGCACTGGAGAAGAAATCCTCAGTATATTTGCAGGGACTTTTGGAATCGGGCAGGGGAGAAGGGGAAGATACTATCCTTTATGAGGAGCTGGGAGGGATCTGGAAGCTGGATCAGCTGAATCAGCTGGGGCTGAAAAAGGAGAACGCAGCGCTTCTTCAGCTGGCTTTCCAGGTAAGCTACGATCCTGCCAGAAAAGAGTACATAGATACCGGATACTGGGCAGATCTGGATACGGGTGAGATTTCCCTTGCCTTAAATTACCGTCCCATTAAAGCGCTGAAATATGTAAAGCAGGAGGATTCCTGCTTCAGCCTTCTTCGGATTCCAGTGCTGACCTATTATCCGGGAGGGATAAACCGCAGAATTCGATGGGAGAAGGCGGTGTTGGAAGAGCCGGATAGAAACTGTTTTTGTCAGCTGAAGGAGAAAGGATGGAAAGACTTTACCAAGCTGGCGAAAGAAGTGAAAAATCAACTGAAAAATACGCTGTCACCAGATTTTTGTGCTGTGCTGGCCAATTTTTCCCGTATGGGCTTTATTGAGGGAGACCGGGGGAGGATTCTTGTTATGGAAGACAATCAGGGAAACAGGATGGAATTAAAGGACAGAGAGGGCCAGGAGCCTTCCTGTCAGGCGCTTTCTATGATTCCTGCCCGGTACAGTCTGGAAAATCAGGCCATGTTCGGATTGGTATATTACCACAGACAGTCCCGGAGACTTTGCATGCAGCCGCTCAGTGTTGTGACAGACCAGGAGATTCTCCGTCTTCTGTATTAGAAAGGAGCCGCCTTATGAATGGAATTTATGAATTGAGAGACCGGATGGAGGATGGGGCAATAGCGGGAACCAGTCTTCTGTCAGAGAATTTTCGTCTGAAAAACGCGGCAAAGCAGCTTCAGCCGCTGGCACAGGCATCGCCGGTGGTGAAGAAATTACTGACGCTTACAGAAGATGCCCTGAATGGTTCTGGAGAGACGCGTCCCAAGGCTTTGTTGGATGCTTTGGCTTTGGGAGAGGCATTGGCAGTTACCCAGGCAGCAATTCAGGTAGAGGGGGAGTTAAAACCTCTTGAACGGCTGGATTCAGGAGAAGGATTTCAGATTCCCTACAGCAGTCTGGCTCCGCTTTTGGAGGCATTTAAAGGCAGCGGAAGCGGAAGATTTGGTGTGATACAGGAAACGATGGTCAATAACCCTCAGCTGTTAAGACATTTTAGGCTGAGGAGCTGTCTGGTTCAGGCATTAGGGGACAGCTACAGCGAATTGGCCAATCTTGTGAAACGGTGGCTGGCGGCTGAGAGGGATCCTGCCATAATTCCCCTCCTGAAGAAGAATTTTAATCCTCAGGGGAAAAAGGATATGGCCCGACGAATCCAGGTAGCAGATGAAATCTGCGGCGGCGAGGAGAATGACTGGTACCGCCAGGCAGCTGCGGAGGGAAGCAGGGAAGTGAAAGAAGCTGCCGTTACAGCCCTGCGTCACAAACAGGAAAATGGTTCCTTTCTTATGGAGCTTTTGAAAACGGAAAAGGGATCAGTTAATCAGGCTGTACTGTGGACCCTGTCTTTTATGGAGGGACCGGAGACAGAAGGATACTGGAAATATATTGAGAAAAAGAGACCGGAGGAGGCATCGGAATATCTGGCGGAATCTGTGGGCAGTAAGGCTTCTCAGGCTATGGAGAAGATAATTGAACGGGAGCTGGAAGAACTTTCCCTGGCAGGTGAAAAGCGAAAGGAAAGAAGGGACCGTCTGAAGGGGTTGTGGCTGGATGCCAGGGGCAAATATACCAGCCGGCTTTTGGAGCTTTACCGGTTCTGCGCAAAAGAGGAACCGTCCCTGATTCCTGAAAACTTTCTGTTAGATTCCATCTGCAGAAACCCTTGCCCGGAGCTGAGAAAGCTGGCAGAGGAAATGTATGAGGAGGATCCGGAGTCCAATATAGCTCCTGTATTTTTTTTGAGTCTGCTCCATGACAGCGCCCAAAGGGTATACAGCCGTTTCAGTCCATACCTGAAACCTGACAGAATGTTAGCCCGGTTAACAAAGAAAGGGAAAAACGCCGTAGGACTGTTTGAAGTACTGTCCCGGTTTTCCTGGGATCCAGGGACAAAAAAATACAGAATGTTATGGGGATATGGGTATAGGGAAGAGTGGAAGCCTCCGGTTCAGATTTCCTATGTTATGAAAGAAAATCTTGCCAGGGAATGGTATCCTCTGCTTTTTAATTACAGCAAAAGGTATTCCTGGAAAAAGGGAAACAGAGGTTATTTTGGAGATTTTCTTCCTTATGATCAGATGCTGATTCAGCTTTACTGCCCGGATGTTCCAGGGCTCAGCCAGGAGTATGGACAGTATTTTTATAAAAAAGCTTTGGAACAGGGAGTCACCGAGGCGGATGTGAAGATGCTGAAGCAGTGGGGCTGGAAGGAATATAAAGGACTGCTGGCTACGTTAAAGAAGAAAGAAAAGAATATAAATGTCTGGGAGACCGCCTTTGTGCTGAGAGAACTTCCTTTGGAGCCAAAGGAGCTGGGGGAAGAGCTGGACCGTCTGATTCAAAGTTATGGGAAAGAGGCAGTTACAGGAATGGGAATGTTGGAAAAGTGGCGGGATGAGCTGCTTCAGGGAGTCCGGCCGGCTTCCCTGTCTTTATAACAGGAAGGAGAAATTGGTATGAAAGAGGAAAAGGTGCAGCGGCTTGCGGCGGAGCAGCTGTTTCAAGATGAAATAGAGGCGCTGATAGAGGCGGAAACTGGGCCGGTTCCCACTGGCTGGAAGATGTCCCCCAGATCGGTTCTTACCTATATCTGCGGAGGAAAAGCAGGAGATATGGAGATTTCGCCTAAATATATTGGAAATCGCCGTCTGGTGGAGATTGCGATTGCCACTTTGGTGACAGACCGGGCCCTTCTTCTTATAGGAGAGCCGGGAACAGCCAAATCCTGGCTGTCAGAGCACTTAACCGCGGCTATTAACGGGGATTCCACGAAGGTAATTCAGGGAACCGCAGGGACTACAGAGGAGCAGCTGCGCTATTCATGGAATTATGCCATGCTGATTGCCAATGGGCCCAGCCGGAAGGCCATGATTCCCAGCCCGGTGTATCGGGCCATGGAAAGCGGCACCATTGCCAGGGTGGAGGAAATATCAAGATGCGCTTGTGAAGTGCAGGATGCATTGATTTCCATTTTGTCAGAAAAAAGGATTTCTGTGCCTGAGCTGGGGCTGGAGGTACCGGCTCGAAAGGGATTTTCCATTATTGCCACAGCCAATACCAGAGACAGGGGAGTCAATGATATGTCCTCCGCCCTGAAAAGGCGTTTCAACATTGTGGTGCTTCCAGCTCCGGAAAACCTTGCAGAGGAAATGGAGATTGTGAAAACAAGAATAGCTCAATTGTCAGACAGTCTGGATCTAAACGCCGCTCTTCCTCAGGATTCGGTTGTGGAGCAGGTGTGCACCATTTTCAGGGAGCTGAGAAATGGGATGACGCTGGATGGAAAACAGAAGCTGAAAGGAACCTCAGGTGTATTGTCCACAGCTGAGGCCATCTCCCTTTTGTCCAACAGTATGGCGCTGGCAGGCAGTTTCGGTGATGGAGTGATTACAGACAGAGACCTGGCTGCGGCACTGCAGGGGGCTGTGGTGAAGGAACAGGGGAAAGATGAAAAGGTCTGGGAGGAGTACCTGGAAAATATTATGAAAAAGAGAGGTTCTCAGTGGCTGGGACTTTACAGGGAATGCAGGGAGCTGAATTAGGATGGATAAAAAGGATGAAGCGAAACATGTACAGATATTTGGAATCCGCCATCATTCCCCGGCTGGGGCCTATTATGTCAGGGATTTTTTAGATCGGCTGGATCCTCAGATCGTTCTGATAGAAGGGCCGTCGGATTTTACGGAATTAATACCGTCTCTCACAGATTCCAGAGTGGTGCCTCCGGTGGCGGTAATGGCATACACGGAGAGGCTTCCGGTGAGAACCATAATCTATCCCTTTGCCGTTTATTCCCCGGAGTATCAGGCCCTTTTGTGGGCCAGAGACCATGGCCGTCCAGTCCGGTTTATTGATCTGCCCTCATCTGTATTTCTTGCCTTGGAAGGGAAAAATGAGAAAAACCAGGAGGAAGAATGCAGAGAAGCCAGAAGTTTTATTTACCATCAGCTGGATTTACTGTCTGGACAGGGGGGGAATGAAACCTTCTGGGAGTATACTATGGAACATTGCCGAAATGAGGAAGCTTATAAAAAAGGAGCGGCAGTTTTCGGCCGCTGTCTCAGAGAACTGACCCTTTCTCTGGAAGGACCAGAGACTATTTTGCGGGAAGCCTATATGAGAACACAGATCGGTAAGGCGCTGGAAGAGGGGATACTGCCTGAGAAAACGGCAGTGATCTGCGGCGCTTTTCACGGGGAAGGACTGTCCCATGGAGATGAGATGGGAGAGGAAGACATGGAAAAACTGCCATGGATGGAATCACGGAAAACCCTGATGCCCTATTCCTATTACCGCTTGTCTGAGAGATCCGGCTATGGCGCTGGAAACCGTGCCCCCGCCTATTACGAGCTTATTTGGGAAGGGATGAACCGGAGAGATTTTTTCTGGGCAGGAAGGAAATATCTGGCTAAAATTGCTGGTTTTCAGAGAAGTCATGGAAACCCTGTTTCTACGGCGCAGGTAATTGATGCCTTTCGGCTGGCTGTCAGTCTGGCGCAGATGAAAGGCTATGAGATTCCGGCTCTTTGTGATTTAAGAGACGGATCACGAACCTGTATGGGAGAGGGCAAACTGTCGGATATTGCTTTGGCAGTGGCGGATGGAGAGATGGGAACAGCCATAGGAAGCCTTCCTAAGGGGGTAAGTCAGACCTCTGTTCAGTCAGATTTCTACAGTCAGCTTTCACAGCTGAAGCTGGAAAAGTACAGGTCTGCCGTAGGGGCAGAGCTGGCTTTGGATTTAAGGGAAAGACTGAATGTGAAATCCAGGGAAGCCGCGTTTCTGGATTTAAACCGATCCTTTTTTCTTCATCGTCTGGCGATCTTGGGAAATGTATTTCCAAGACAACAGCCTGTGAAACAGGAAAATGCTACCTGGGCGGAACGGTGGATTCTTCAGTGGACTCCCGAGGCGGAGATGCAGCTGGCGGAGACGGTCTTAAAAGGTGATACCATTGCCCAGGCGGCGGCATTTTGTCTGAAGGAACAGGCCGACAGGGCGGGAAACATAGGAGAATTGTCAGGGCTTATAAAAGCCGCATGTTTCTGCGGCCTTTCAGAATCTGTTGTTTCGGTTACCAGGGCCCTTCAGGCTATGGCGACAGATACGGTTTCTGTAAGAGACATTGCCAGCGCCGCCGGCAGCCTGTCGGTGGTGATTCAGTATGGGGATATTCGAAGGCTGGACCGGCAGCCCTTTATTCCGCTGCTGCAGCAGATGTTTCTGCGGGGATGTCTGAATTTCCCTCAGGAATGCGCCTGTGATGATCAGGGGGCTGCAAGTATGGCCCAGGCTATGGATCGTTTCCATCAGACGGTTGTAAGTCATGATTTCCTTGACCGGGACAGATGGATCGGAGTGCTAAAGGAGATCAGCGGGAGAGACGATTTGAATACCAGATTGTCCGGGCTAGCTTCTGCAATTCTGCTGGAAATGGGAGCGATGGATCAGGAAGAACTGGGCCGCCAGGTGGAACGGAGGCTGTCAAAAGGAATTCCTGCCCAACTGGGAGCCGGATGGTTCCAGGGGCTGTCCATGAAAAATCACTATGCCCTTATTGCCAGGCTTTCCCTGTGGGAAAAACTGAGCCAGTATCTGGACAGTTTGGATGAGGAAGAGTTTAAGCGGGCGTTGGTATTCCTGAGAAGGGCATTTGCTGATTTTACATCAGAAGAGAAAAACCGTATTGGAGAAAATCTGGGAGAAATTTGGCAGGTTAATCCGGTACAAGTTAGTTTGAAGGTGAATCAGCAGCTGGGAAAGACGGAAGAAGAGCTGATTAAAGGATTGGAGGAATTTGATTTCGACGACTTTTAAGGCTTAATAAAGGGGGATTTTATGGACAACCAGGAGAGATTGAAACGATGGAGGCTGATTTTGGGAGAGGAATGCGAAGAGCAGCTGAAGGAGATGGTGGGAGACTGTGAAATTGGGCTTTCTGAGGAGGAGTTTTTGATGGATCGGGCTTTGGCGGCAATTTACAGTGAACCGGTTTTTGGGGGCTTTGGCAAAGTTGGAGGGCAGGCAAAAGGCGGCAAAAAGGGACCGTCAAGTCCCTGGGTTTCCAGGTGGCTTGGGGATGTGAGGACGTTGTTTGACAGGGATTTGGTTAAGATTGTTCAGGCAGATGCCATGGAGCGGTGCGGCTTAAAGCAGCTGGTACTGGAGCCAGAGCTTTTAGAGCAGATAGAACCGGATATTGGGCTGGCGGAAACCATTCTTTTGCTGAAGGATCAGATACCTAAGCAGTCCAGAGAGAATGTGCGTCAGTTTATTAGGAAGATTGTGGAGGAGATTAACCGGCTGATGGAACATGATATCCGAAGGGCAGTGACGGCGGCGGTCAATAAAAGACGCCATTCTCCTATACCGTCGGCAGCGGCTTTGGATTTTCAGACTACCATACGAAGAGGACTGAAAAATTACAGCCCTGAACGGAAAACCATTGTACCGGAACATTACTATTTTTTTGACAGAACAACAGCTGCAGCTTCGGGAAAATACACCGTGATTTTGGATGTGGATCAAAGCGGTTCCATGGGAGAGTCAGTGATTTATTCTTCTGTAATCAGCTGTATTTTAGCCAGTATGACGGCCATTAAGACAAGAATTGTAGCCTTTGACACTAAGGTAGTGGATTTGACGGAGAAGTGCAGCGATCCGGTGGATCTTCTCTTTGGATTTCAGCTGGGAGGAGGAACGAATATTGACGCTTCTGTGGCCTACTGCCAGCAGTTTATGGAGAATCCGGGAAAAACTTTGTTTTTCCTTATTTCGGATTTGGAGGAGGGAGGCAACCGGGCCTCCCTGGTGAACCGGCTGGCGTGGATGAAAGAGCAGGGAGTGACTGTTATCTGCCTTCTGGCCATTTCCCATGGGGGAAAGCCTTATTATGACGCCAATATGGCAGGTAGAATTTCTGCCCTTAATATTCCCTGTTTTGCCTGCAGTCCCCAGAAAATGCCGGAGCTGTTAGAGCGGGCCCTTAAAGGGCAGGAATTAACGTTTTAGCCTCTCCACAGAATATCCCGGTTAATGGTTTGATAAAAGAGGCGGCGGATTTCTGACGGATTGCGGGTTTGGCCCAGAATCCACATAAGCTTGGTCACTGTAGCTTCCAGGGTCATGTCATAGGCTTCCAGAAGGCCCAGTTCTTTTTTGATGGAATGTCCTACTTCGTAAACAGACATATTGCTGCCCTCGTTGGTCACCTGAGTGGTCATCACTACGGTTTTGCCCAGGGAAATCCATTTTTTAACAGCATGATAAAAATCGCCGGACTGATAGGAGGGAAGACCGCCTACCCCGAAGGACTCTATAATTACTGCGTCATAATGCTGAGCCATGTAGTCAAGAACGGATGCATCCATAGATGGAATCAGCTTCATAAGAGCTACTTTCGGATTGAGTGTATCATAAAATTTTACAGGCTGAGAAAGACGATCCTTATCATCCAGGTAAAAGACAGCTTGTTCCTCCTGTACTGTGGCAATATAGGGAAAATTAATGCTGGAGAAGGCGTTATAGCTTTTGGTTCTTTCCTTTTTGCCTCTGGTGCCGGCGATTACTTTGCCGTCAAAGATTATGTTAACCCCATAAGCCCGGCTGTCGCTGGCAAAGCGAAGGCTGTCTCTGAGATTAATTCTGGCATCTGTATTTTCCATATCAATAGGCTTTTGAGCTCCTGTAATCACAATGGGTTTGGGTGAATTTTGAATCAGATAGGAAAGGGCCGCTGCCGTGTAAGCCATTGTATCTGTGCCATGGCAGATAACAAAGCCGTCGTAGTCATCGTAGTGATCTTTGACCGTTTTGGCCATGGAAAGCCAGTGGCAGGGCTGCATATTGGTGCTGTCCAGATTGAGAATTTGAAGACTGTCAGCTCTGCAGAAAGTTTTGGCCTCCGGAACATAAGACAAAAGTTCGTCTGAAGTCATAAGGGGCTTCAGCCCGGCGCTGCCCCGCTTGCAGGCAATAGTTCCGCCAGTACCTATCATCAGAATCTTTTTCATAGGATACCTCCAGTGAAGTAGTGTGGGAATGATTGTAGCATGGGACAGACAGGAAAATCAAGGGGGTGGAGGCAGAATGGGCTGGACAGACTGGTCAGTAAGGATTATACTTACCTTGGCCGGGAAGGCTGTGGAAAATAGATGCAGGCGGAAAACGGCAGGCAGAACAGGAGGAGAGAAAATGCAGTCTATGCCTAAGGACCCTATTATGCTGTTAAGCTATGTAAACACACAGCTGAGGGATTTTTATCCGTCTCTGGAAGAGCTGTGTGCCAGTATGGGAGTGGACCAGAAGGAACTGGTGAGCAGGCTGTCAGCTGTGGATTACCAGTATGACCAGAGCAGAAATCAGTTTGTATAGAAACCCATAGTCAGAACCTCTCCATTGGAAAAATCAGCGGTGATTTGTCATTGATTTTTCCAATGGGGAGGTTTTTTGCTGAATTTTTCGTATGAAATTCCTCAGGAAAAGAGACAATAGACACAGATGACGGAGGGATCGTATGGGAGAAGAAGCAGGGATTTTATCTGGGGCTGCGGATTGGCTTCAGATTTTTATGGCGGTTTTGTATGTGGTAAACCTGATTCTGGGAGCGTTTATTTTGTTTGGCCAGAGGCGGGAACCTAAGGTGGTATGGTCCTGGCTTCTGGTTCTTTTTTCCCTTCCCGCTGCCGGATTTCTTCTTTATTTATTTGCCGGAAGAAGCATGAAGGGCAGCCAAATGTTCCAGGTGAAATGCAAAGAAGACAGAAAGCTGTACGGGCGGCTGGAATTTCAGGCAGACAGCTGTTGCAGTCAAAATGCTTACCAGCAGATTATGGAATATCATATGGAAACTCAGGGGGCCGTCTGTACCTGGGACAATCAGGTGAATATTTTCACAAAGGGAGAGGAAAAGTTTAAGGATCTGAAAGAAGAACTGAGCCAGGCCAGGCAGTTTATACACATGCAGTATTACATTATTAAGGATGATCAGGTGTTTCAGGAGCTTTGCCCGGTGCTGGAGGAGCGGGCAAAGGCCGGCGTTGAGGTGAGAGTCCTTTATGATGCTATGGGAGGCAGATTTATGCCGGAGAAGAAGTGGAAGCGCCTTAGGGCAAAGGGGATTTTGGTTGAGAGTTTTTTCCCGGCCTTTCTTGGAACCTTTCATCTGAAGGCCAATTACAGGAATCACAGAAAGCTGGTGGTCATTGACAACAAAGTGGGATATGTGGGCGGGTTTAATATAGGCAAAGAATATATTTCTAAGGATCCTTCCTTTGGTAACTGGAGAGATACCCATCTGAAGCTGGAGGGAAGCGCAGTTCTTCAGCTTCAGATTCGTTTTGCCCTGGACTGGAAGTATGCTTCAGGAGAAAATCTTTTCCTCAATATGAAATATTTTGCTTCCCATCCGGCAGGAGGAGGGAAAGTAGGAATACAGATTATTTCAGGCGGTCCCGATGGAGGAATCCGCCAGATCAGAGACCACTTTATCTGGATTTTTTACAGAGCCAGAAAAACGATTCGAATCCAGACACCCTATTTTATACCCGATGATGCAGTTTTGACTGCCCTTCAGACAGCTGCCCGCTGCGGAGTGGATGTGAAATTGATGATTCCGTGCCGCCCGGACCATCCTTTGGTGTACTGGGCAACCTGGTCCTATATGGGAGATCTTTTAAGGGCCGGGGCCAGATGCTATCTGTATGAAAATGGATTTCTCCATGCCAAGGGAATTATGGTGGACGGACAGACAAGTTCCTATGGAACGGCCAATATGGATATCAGAAGCTTTGAGCTTAATTTTGAGGTCAATGCGGCCATTTACGACGAGGGAGTGACAAAGAGGCTGGAGGAGGTATTCGACCAGGATTTGAACCAGTGCAGGGAGATTACTCTTTCTATTTATGAGAACAGAACACTGGGGATTAAGGTGAAAGAGCAGCTGTGCAGACTTTTTTCACCAGTGCTTTAGGATATCTATCATAAAATAAAAAAAAACGGTAAATACTGTGTACCATGAGACAATTTATATATAGAATAAAGTATTTTCCAATTAACTTCTGCAAATGCGGCGTCACAGGATGGTGTCTGGAGGTGGTTTTTACAGCAGCGGATTCTCTCCTCAGGCAGGACTGGAAGCTGATGGGCCACACGTCTCTTCTTATGTTTCCTATCTACGGATGCGGCGCCCTTCTCGGCCCAATTGGGGAACTGGTGGATTCGTGGCTGGATCCCAAGGGAACGTTCCCACCCGGACCGGTTGAGAGAGCTGTCCGCCATGGACTGATTTACATGGTTTTGATCTTTGTGGCAGAGTACATTTCAGGGGCGTTTCTTACCAGCCTTGGAATGTGCCCGTGGGATTACAGCGGACGTTTTTCCAGTGTAGACGGACTGATTCGCCTGGACTTTGCTCCTCTCTGGTTTGGCACCGGACTTTTGTTTGAGCAAATTACAAAAAAGAAAGGATGGTAGACTTGTAATTCATGTCCCCATTTTATATAATAGTTAAAATGGAGGAACGGACCAATGATACGTGTAATAATAGTGGCATTAATAGTAGTAGTTTACTTGATTTTAAGCATTCCCGTAATCTTTGTGGAGTGGCTGATTGGGAAGAAAAATCCCCGTTTAAGGGATCAGCAGTGTCTGGCTATGATCCAGTGGGTTTTCCGGGTTATTCTGAAGATCAGCGGCGTAAAGCTGACAGTAAAGGGCAGGGATAATATTCCTGCCGATCAGGCAGTGCTTTATGTGGGAAACCACAGAAGCTATTTTGATATTTTGGCCGGATATGTGAGTGTTCCCTCTCTTATGGGGTTTGTGGCAAAGAAGGAGATGGAAAAAATTCCTTTGCTGTCTACGTGGATGAAACTGGTTAACTGTCTGTTTTTGGACAGAGAGAATGTAAAAGAAGGTTTAAAGACAATTCTTCAGGGAATAAACCAGATAAAAAATGGAATATCTGTCTGGATTTTTCCGGAAGGAACCAGAAATGAGTCGGAAAATGTGCTGGAGCTTCTTCCTTTTAAAGAAGGAAGCCTTAAGATGGCAGAGAAGTCAGGCTGTCCTGTGGTGCCGGTGGCCATGACGGGAACCGCTGAAGTGTTTGAGCGGCATCTGCCTTTTATCCGCCCATCTCATGTGATTATAGAATTTGGGAAGCCTTTTATTATTAAGGAACTGGAGCCGGAATACAGAAAGTTTCCGGGAGCTTACACGGAGATGAGGATTAAGCAGATGCTGAGCGCACAGCTGGAAGAGCGTAAGAGAGCCTGACAGCTTGCGGAAAATTAGAGAAACGTTCCATAGGCCCGGCATCGGATGACCTTGGAACATGGGAATGAACGCCGCCTGTTTGGCGGTGAAATTTTCACAGAGTAAAGGAAAGACTGGAATATGGGTACATTGGATTTACAGGAGATAAGAAAGCAGTTAGATGAAATTGACTCTGCTCTTAAAAAAGGTTTTTTAACAAGAATGGAGCTTTGCCGTCAGGTGGCGGAGTTTAAGGCAAATACCGGTAAGGCGGTTTATGACAGAGAGCGGGAGCAGCAAAAGCTTGCCGCTGTAAAAGACGGAATTGACGATGCTTTCCAGCAGCAGGCTGTGGGGGAACTGTTTGCCCAGCTTATGACCATCAGCCGGCGTTATCAGTATCGATATCTGGCAGAGCACGGCAAGCAGGCGAAACTGGAGTTTCAGTGTGTGGACCGTCTGCCTGTTAAGAAGGCCAGGGTTGTATATCAGGGAGTGGAAGGGGCTTACAGCCATGGAGCCGCTCTTCAGTATTTTGGGGATTCGGCTCAGCTTTACCACGTTCCCTCCTGGGATGATGCTATGAAGGAAGTGGAGGAAGAGAGAGCGGATTACGCGGTTCTTCCCATTGAGAATTCCTCTGCCGGGGCTGTAGCGGACAATTATGATCTTTTGATTAAGTATCATAATTACATTGTGGCGGAGACGTTTCTCCCTGTAAATCATGCCCTTTTGGGACTTCCTGACGCGCAGTTGTCTCAGATTTCCACTGTCTTTTCCCATCCGCAGGGACTGATGCAGTGTTCCCAGTACCTAAATGCCCACAGGGAGTGGAAGCAGATGAGTGTGGAAAATACGGCAGTGGCAGCTAAGAAGGTGATCGAAGACGGGGATGTGACCCAGGCCGCAGTGGCAAGCGAGATTGCCGGCAGGCTTTATGGGCTGAAAGTGTTAAAGCATCCGGTAAATAACAATCAGAATAATACCACCCGGTTTATTATACTCTCCAAACATCCGGTATACCAAGAAAACGCTTCCAAAATAACTTTAAGCTTTGAGCTGCCCCATAAAAGCGGTTCTCTCTATAATATGTTAAGCAATTTTATTTACAATCAGGTGAACATGCTTATGATACAGTCCCGACCCATTGCGGGAAGAAACTGGGAATATCGTTTTTTTGTTGATATTGAGGGCAATTTAGGCTGTGCTTCGGTACAGAACGCACTGAAAGGCATTGCCGAGGAGGCCTCCAATTTAAGAATACTTGGAAATTACTGATACTGGACCTGAATGATACATAGAGGGAGGAAGTTATGAGAGCACGGGAACTTATTATTTACAGAAATTTCGAATACAGAGAATTATTTGAGCAGATGGCGGAGCTTTTGGAGGACAAAACTCCGCTTTGTGCTCAGGCAATGCCGGATTCCAACGCCTGTGCCGGACAGCTGATTGATTTGGCTGTCACCTATGGCTTTGAGGGGAATTTATGGCATTGCTTTTTAGCATATACACTTGCCAGCCATGAGAATCCATATAGTACTTCCTGTGAGATTACAGGGCCGGTAGAGGGAAGCTTAAACCAGCTGGCGGCCCATGATTTCCAGATTATGAAGGAGCTGTTTGACAAGGATATCCGGATTTTAGACGGAGACAGGAAAGACGGCATCTGGGCGGCCCTGTGTTCTTATCAGGGACCAAGCAAAAACAGCCGGGTGTTTAACAAGAGAATCCGGGATCAGATTGTTGCTTTGGCTGTGGAACTGGAAAAAGCGGAAGACTGCAGGAAATTTCAGGCAGCAGTTACAGAATTTTACCGTCATTTCGGCGTAGGCAAGCTGGGGCTTAATAAAGCCTTCCGGGTGGAGGAAAACGGTCATGATGTGCATATCCGTCCTATTACCAATGTTGAACATATCTACCTTAGAGACATTGTGGGATATGAGTTTCAGAAGGAAAAATTGATTGAAAATACAGAGAATTTTATCAAAGGAAAGCCGGCCAATAATGTATTGCTGTTTGGCGACAGCGGAACGGGCAAATCTTCCAGCATCAAGGCCCTGCTTAACGAATATTACGATCAGGGTCTTCGTATGATTGAGGTATACAAGCATCAGTTTAAAGCCCTGTCCAATATTCAGGAG
The DNA here is from genome assembly GCA_019114305.1 of Candidatus Hungatella pullicola. GTDB lineage: Bacteria > Bacillota > Clostridia > Lachnospirales > Lachnospiraceae > Hungatella_B > Hungatella_B pullicola. Next base: position 17,522 of record DXFU01000028.1, read on the forward strand.
CAGATTAAAGACAGAAATTACCGTTTTATCATTTATATGGACGACCTGTCCTTTGAGGAGTCTGAACTGGAATATAAGTACCTGAAAGCCATTATTGAAGGAGGTTTAGGGAAAAAACCGGGAAATGTGCTTATTTACGCTACCTCCAACCGCAGACATCTCATCCGGGAGAAATTCAGCGATAAGCGGGAGTTAGACGATGATCTGCACAACAATGATACAGTACAGGAAAAGCTTTCCCTGGTAGCAAGATTTGGAGTTACCATTTATTTTGGATCGCCGGATAAGAAGCTGTTCCAGGAGATTGTAAAAACCCTGGCTGAGAGGAATCATATCCATATGCCTATGGAGACTCTTTACGGGGAAGCAAACAAGTGGGAGCTGAGACACGGAGGCCTTTCCGGACGTACGGCCAGCCAGTTTATTACCTATCTCCTTGGGAAGACAGAATTAGACAAAAATTAATAAAAATTTTACATAAATTTGCTTTTGCAATATTCAGTTCCGGTTAAAATGGATATGCAAATGAATAGAAGGGAGGGCTAGTATGGCAGTTAAGCTGTTTGCAGCCATTGATGTGGGCTCCTTTGATCTGGAGTTGAGTATTTATGAGATTTCTGAGAAATCAGGAATACGTCAGGTAGATCAGATCCGTCATATGATGGCGTTGGGAAGAGACACCTATCATGATGGCAAGATAAGCTATGAAATGGTAGATGAAATGTGCCAGATCCTGCGGGATTTTGTGGACATTATGCGGTCCTATAAAGTATCAGAATACCGGGCCTATGCCACCAGCGCCATGAGGGAGGCAAAAAACAATCAGATTGTTCTGGACCAGATCCGTGTCAGAACAGGCCTTGATGTCCAGATTATCAGCAATTCTGAGCAGCGTTTTATCAGCTACAAAGCCATTGCTTACAAGGAAGCAGAGTTTAATAAAATTATTCAGAAGGGGACCGCTATTGTGGAAGTGGGTTTCGGAAGCATGCAGATTTCCCTCTTTGATAAGGCTGCATTAATTTCCACTCAGAATCTTCTGCTTGGAGTGCTTCGAATGGGAGAGATGTCCTCTCATCTTCAGATGGACAGACATATGAAGAATACCTTAATCGAAGAAATGGTGGACAACGAGCTTCTTACATTCCGCAAGATGTATCTGAAGGACAGGGAAATAAAGCACCTGATTGCAACTGGAGAGCTGATTTTGTATCTGTCCAGAGTGGTGGTAGGAGGAAAGGCGGATAAAATTACTGCCAGTGATTTCAGGGCTTTTTACGAAAAAGTGCTTCCTATGACCAGCGATCAGGTGGAGGAGATTTTTGGCGTCAACAGAGACTACGGCGCCCTTTTGATTCCTGCCGCCATTATTTATTCCAGAGTGCTGGAGCTGACAGGAGCAGAGATGTTCTGGGTTCCTGGAATCCGTCTCTGCGACGGAATCGCGGCAGAATATGCCGAGGAGACAGGTGCGTTCCGGTTCCGCCATGACTTTACAGAGGATATTGTGGCTGCCTCCAGGAACATGGCAAAACGTTACAAATGCCATGGACCTCATATCGGTTTTATTGAAAAGCAGGTGCTGCAGATTTTTGATTCCATGAAGAAATATCACGGCATGGGGGCAAGAGAAAGGCTGCTTTTAAGAATTGCGTCTATCCTTCATGCCTGCGGAAAATTTATTGGGATGAAGAGTCCGGCCCAGTCTGCTTACAATATTATTATGTCCACAGAAATCATAGGACTGTCCCACATGGAGAGAGAGATTATTGCCAATGTAGTTTTGTATAACGGGGAAGAATTTAATTACAATCAGGTGATTTTAAGTGATGATATGTTCCGGGATGGAAAGGGTCAGATGACTTACAGCGATCTGACTATTCTCATAGCCAAACTTACAGCCATTCTCAGGCTGGCTAATGCCATGGACAGAAGCCACAAGCAGAAGCTGGCAGACTGCCGGGTTGCAGTAAGAAACGGTCAGCTGGTAGTGAATACCAGCTACGGCGGAGACATTACTCTTGAGTCAGCCGCCTTCGAGAACAAAGCAGATTTCTTTGAAGAGATTTTTGGAATCCGCCCTGTGCTAAAACAAAAAAGGAGGTTATCCTGATGAAAGAGATAGATGAACGCTTTTACAATCCGAAAAATTACGTAAACAGAGAGTTAAGCTGGCTGGAATTTAACGGAAGAGTTCTTGGAGAGGCCAGAGACAAAACCATACCTCTTTTTGAACGATTGAAATTTTTAAGCATTACCTCCTCCAATCTGGATGAGTTCTTTATGGTTCGAGTGGCCTCCCTGAAGGATATGGTTCATGCAGGATACATAAAGCCTGATATTGCCGGGATGACTGCCTCAGAACAGCTGGAGGCCATTGGACAGAAAACCCATGAGATGGTAGAGATGCAGTATTCCACTTACAACCGCTCTCTGATACCGGCTCTTAAACAGAATGGTCTCAGGGTGGTATGCTCCCATGAGGAGATGACAAAAGAGGAGGCAGAGTATGCGGATCAGTATTTTCAGGAAAACGTCTATCCTGTGCTGACACCCATGGCAGTGGACTCTTCCAGACCATTTCCTCTGGTTCGGAATAAATCCCTGAATCTGGCGGCTCTTCTCCAGAAAAAAAGCGGGGAGGAAGATCTGGAATTTGCTATGGTTCAGGTTCCAAGCGTGCTTCCAAGAATTGTGGTTCTTCCAAGCAAAGAGGGAAAAAGCGTAATACTGTTGGAGCAGCTGATTGAGCGCAATATTGGAAAACTGTTTCTTAACTACAATGTGATTGCCACAGCACCTTTCCGTATTATGAGAAATGCTGATTTGACCATAGATGAGGAAGAGGCAGTAGATCTTTTGGAGGAGATTCAGAAGCAGTTAAAGAGACGCCAGTGGGGCGAGGTGATCCGTCTGGAAGTGGAAGAGAAAATAGATAAGAGGCTGTTGAAGATATTAAAGAGAGAACTGAGCATTCACAGCGGAGATATTTATGAGATCAGCGGACCTTTGGATCTTACCTTCCTGATGAAAATGTACGGACTGGATGGATTTGACCATTTGAAGACTGAAAAATACACACCTCAGCAGGTTCCGGCCCTGATGAACGATGACGATATTTTTACCAACATAAGAAAAGGAGATATTCTTCTTCATCATCCATATGAAACCTTTGATCCGGTGGTGGAGTTTGTAAAGCGGGCGGCTAAGGACCCGGATGTACTGGCGATTAAGCAGACTCTTTACCGTGTAAGCGGCCATTCTCCTATTATTGCTGCGTTGGCGGAGGCCGCGGATAATGGAAAACAGGTTTCCGTTCTTGTGGAGCTGAAGGCAAGATTTGATGAGGAAAACAATATTAACTGGGCTAAGATGCTGGAGAAAGCGGGATGTCATGTTATTTACGGACTGGTAGGTCTGAAGACTCACAGCAAGATTACTCTGGTAGTGCGCAGGGAGGAAGACGGAATTCGCCGGTATGTCCACCTGGGAACAGGAAATTATAACGATTCCACAGCAAAGCTTTATACCGATCTGGGGCTTATGACATGCAACCCTCTGATTGGCGAAGATGCGACGGCTGTATTTAACATGCTTTCCGGTTATTCAGAGCCTTTGTACTGGAATAAGCTGGCAGTTGCTCCTATCTGGCTTCGGTCTAAATTTTTGAAGATGATTCGAAGAGAGACCAAGCACGCTTTGGAGAAAAAGCCGGCTCATATTATGGCTAAGATGAATTCCCTGTGTGATAAGGAGATTATCGCGGCTCTTTATGAGGCTTCCTGCGCAGGTGTGAAGATTCAGCTGGTAGTAAGAGGCATCTGCTGCCTGAAAGCTGGGATCCCAGGATTAAGTGAGAACATAGAGGTTCACTCTATTGTAGGAAACTTTCTGGAACATGCCCGTATTTTCTATTTTGAAAATGAGGGAAGCTGTGAGGTCTATATGGGAAGCGCTGACTGGATGCCAAGAAACCTGGACAAGAGAGTGGAAATTATGTTCCCGGTGGAGGATGAGAATCTGAAAGATCAGGTGATCCATGTATTGGAAACACAGCTGGCTGACAATGTAAAGGCCCATCTGCTGCAGCCTGACGGCACCTATGAGAAGCAGGATAAGCGGGGAAAGGTATTGGTGAACAGTCAGGAACAGTTTTGTCAGGAAGCAGTGGAGGCTGTTAAAGAAGAGATGGGAAGGCTGTCTGAGGCAGGAAAGCGCACCTTTAAGCCTATTACCAGCGTGCAGGAGCTGTAAACAGTTTTTCCGGAAAAAGATTTCTTTAGAATAATGCAAAGGAATATTCAGGTGAAAAGCGATGGAAATCGATATGACCAAAGGCAGACCGCTGCCGTTAATCTTAAAGTTTGTGATTCCTCTGGTAATCGGCAATATCTTTCAGCAGCTTTACAATATGGCCGATACCATTATTGTTGGAAGATTTGTGGGAGATAAGGCCCTGGCGGCCGTGGGATCCACTGGAACCGTTATGTTCCTGGTGACAGGCTTTGCCCAGGGAATGACAGCTGGCTTCTCTGTTCTCACGGCTCAGAGGTACGGAGCCGGAGACAGTGAGGGTGTAAAAAGAAGTGTGGGAAACGGCGCCATTTTAGCTTTGATGGTAACAATTATTTTAACATTTATAAGCGTGGTGATGATGGATCCTCTTCTCCGATTGATGAACACTCCTGAGGATATTTTTCAGGATGCCTATACGTATATCAGCCTGATTTGCTGGGGACTTTGCGGAACCATTCTGTATAATCTGGTATCTTCCTATCTCAGGGCTGTAGGAAACAGCAAGGTTCCCCTTTATTTCCTTATTATGTCGGCTGTGCTGAATGTGGTTCTGGATTTGGTTTTGATCATTAATTTTCATATGGGAGTAGCTGGGGCGGCTGTGGCAACGGTAATCTCCCAGCTGGTTTCCGGAATCGTGTGCGTTATTTATATTTATAAGGCTGTTCCAATGCTCAGACCGGAAAGAAGGCATTATGCCTTTCATAAGGGAGATTCCAAATACCAGATTGCCATGGGACTGCCTATGGCCCTTCAATTTTCCATTACGGCCTGCGGAACTATGGTTATGCAGTCAGCCATTAATCTGTTTGGTTCTACGGCGGTGGCTGCCTTTACGGCAGCCAATAAGCTTCAGAATCTGCTGACCCAGGGAATGGTTGCCATGGGACAGATGAGCGCCACCTATGCGGGACAGAACTGCGGAAAGGGAGATTACGGCAGAATTAGGGAAGGAGTAAAAGCATCCATTAAAATAGACGTTATCTATTCCATTCTGGCCTCTATTTTTCTTACTGTGGCTCTGCCCTATGGAATCCGGCTGTTTTTTGCCGGGGATATTACGGAACTTATGCCTTATGCCAGAACTTATGTAAATATCAGTGTGATTTTTTACATTCCTTTAAGTTTTATCTTTGTTTTCCGCAACTTTATGCAGGGATGCGGCTTTGGTTTTCTTCCCATGATGGGAGGCGTTGTGGAGCTGGCTGCCCGATTTGTTGTGGCTCAGATAGCCATTGCCCTTCACAGTTTTGTACTGGCCTGTGCCTGTGATCCTGCTGCGTGGGTGGCTGCCTGTGTATTCACTGGAGTTTCCTACTGTTTTGTGATGAAAAAGCTGGACAGGCGGAAGGAAGCTTATCTTAGGACAAAACAAGAGCAGGCATAACAAGAGGAAGAAGGACAGTGTCCTTTCCCTGATTAAATTGGGAATTTTGTAAGAAAATAGTAAGGCAAAGATACCTTTCTTATGATAGAATGTAAGAGATGAAGGCTGAAATAAGCCTTTATATTTTGCAGAGATTATAAGGGAGGTATTTTTATGTCTGAGACCATAAGCATACTGGTGGTAGACGATGAGAAGGAAATCGCGGATCTGGTGGAGATTTATCTGGTCAGCGACGGATATAAAGTATATAAAGCCAATAACGCTCAGGAAGGTCTGGAGATTCTGGATAAACATGAAATTCATTTGGTCCTTCTGGATATTATGATGCCGGGAATGGACGGAATGGAGATGTGCAGAAAAATCAGAGAGACCAATAACATTCCCATTATTATGCTCAGCGCCAAATCTACAGATCTGGATAAGATTATGGGATTAGGCACAGGGGCTGACGATTACGTAACAAAACCGTTTAATCCCTTGGAGCTGACTGCCAGGGTAAAATCTCAGCTGCGCCGTTATACTCAGCTGAACCCGAACAGCGCGGTCAATGAAAGCGCTAAGAATGAAATTTCAATCCGTGGACTGGTCATTAACAAGGACAATCACAAAGTTACCGTTTATGGAGAGGAAATTAAACTGACTCCCATTGAGTTTGATATTCTGTATCTGCTGGCCTCCAATCCGGGAAGGGTATTCAGTACAGACGAGATTTTTGAAAAGGTGTGGAACGAGAAGGTTTACGAGGCGAATAATACGGTTATGGTACATATCCGTCGCCTGAGAGGAAAGATGAAGGAAGACACCAGACAGAATAAGATTATCACCACAGTGTGGGGGGTAGGGTACAAAATTGAAAAATAACAGAAACCGCCGGTTTCATACCCGGGTTATTACGAACATTATTTACAGTGCCGTGGTCAGCTGTCTTATAGAGCTGTTTTTAGTGGGAAATGTGAGTTTGATTGCTTCTTATCTCAGAACCATGGATGTAGATAATATTTTTATCCGGACTTTGACGTCTTTTGACGCGGTAATTATCCTGATCTATGTTATTTTCGGTATTTTTGTTTTTACCATTACCTTCTTGATTCTTCAGGAGAAGTCATTCCGATATATTACAGAGATCTGCAATGCCATGGAAAATATTTCAGAGGGAGACTTAAACACTACAGTGGAGGTAGTGGGGGATGATGAATTTGCCGTAATGGCAGCCAACTTAAATAAAATGGTGGAAGATTTAAAGGAGCTTATGGATAAGGAGAGAGAGGCTGAGAGAACGAAAAATGAGCTGATTACCAATGTAGCTCACGATTTAAGAACGCCTCTTACATCGATCATCGGTTATCTGGAGCTGCTGTCCGGGGACATGAAGCTGGATCCGGAGGTGCAGAAAAAGTACATCAATATCGCCTATGTAAAGACAAAGCGTCTGGAAAAACTTATTGAAGATCTTTTTGGATTTACTAAGCTTAACTATGGCAAAATTTCCATGAATGTGTCCCAGGTAGATGTGGTAAAGCTGTTAAGCCAGCTGCTGGAAGAATTTTATCCCAGTTTCGTGGATAAAAACCTTTCCTATGAGCTTCAGAGCAATGTTCCCGTGCAGATTATTACAGCAGACGGCAACCTTTTGGCAAGGCTGTTTGATAATCTCATTAACAATGCAATCAAATACGGTGCGGATGGCAAAAGAATTCTGGTAAAGATTCACGGAGAAGAAGAGATTGTTACCATACAGGTGATTAATTACGGGTACGTCATTCCGGCTGAAGAGCTGCCGCTGATATTTAATAAATTTTACCGGGTGGAGCAGTCCAGGTCAACCAATACAGGAGGAACCGGCTTGGGACTGGCAATTGTGAAGAATATTGTGGATATGCATGGAGGAGACATTTCAGTTGCCAGCGATTTGTCCGGTACGGTCTTTACTGTGAAGCTGAAAGTTCATTTTGATATTAACAAAGAAAATTTTGGAAAGATAGGGTGACGGGAGGATGAAGTTAAAAGGAAAAACCCTGATTCTGGCTGTCTTAATAAGTATGGCAGGCAGCTTGTTGCTGCCTGCTTCCTGCGTTTCGGCCAGTGAGACGCTGGAGCTGGAGCCAATGGAAGCCATTGCCCAAGGTGATTACAGGAATCCGGATTCTCCCATTGCGCTGACAGTATCCTGCGGCTATGAGGGACGAAGCAAAAGCGGCCGTTTTATGCCCATTCAGGTGGAGATGGTCAATGAGAAGGAGGAGGGATTTTGCGGAATCCTTCAGATTACCACTTTGGAGACGGATAATGAAATTTATGAATATAATTATCCGGTGGATATAGAAGGGATGGAAACCTTGGTGAGAGAGCTGGAGGTGCCGTCCGGCTGGGGGCAGCGGCTGTTTGTACGGGTTCTGGATTCCAATGACAGGGAGATAAACCGTCAGGTACTGGAACTGAAAACCAGCAGCGATGCGGCAGAGCTGTTTATCGGTGTGATGGCAGATGATCCGGAATCCCTTTCTTACTTGGATAACATTGGTATAAACTACAGCACCATTCGAACCAGACTTTTTTCTATGACAGAGACTGAATTTCCGGTTGACGCCAATGGTCTGGATATGCTGGATATTCTTTTGATTACGGACTATGACACGTCCTTCCTGTCATCGGAACAGGTAGAGGCCGTGTGGGAGTGGGTCAAAGGGGGAGGAACCCTTCTGCTGGGAACTGGAGAACGGGCAGATCAGGTGCTGGCAGCTTTTGAAGAAGAAATTGTGGCAGAAGACTATGAGCCTGCCTCGTTAAAAAGTGTGAATATGGGAGCGGAATACGCCTCAGAAGGTCCTGGAGATTCTTCCATTGAGCTGATGTGTACCGATGTGAGCCTGAAGGGAGGAAGTGAGGTGATCTCCAGCGACGGATTCCCGGTACTTACATCTATGGCAAACGGAACAGGAACCGTAGCTGTGGCTGCTTTTGATTTTACAGATATTAAGGAATTCTGCGAAAATAACCGGTCTTATATGGACAGCTTTCTGAAAGAACTTCTGGGAGATGACAAACTGTCTCAGATCAGTTCTTATATTTACAATGGCAATTCTAATGAGTACTGGACCATACAGAATATTCTCAATTCAGGAAATGTGGACAAGCTGCCGTTCCTCCCTCTCTATGTGCTGGTGGTTCTTGCTTATCTGGTTCTTATCGGGCCGGGACTGTACCTGTTTTTAAAGAAGAGAGACAAAAGGAATCTTTACCGCACAGGAGTGATTCTTCTGTCTGTGCTTTTTACAGTTGTTATCTATTTGATGGGAATGGAGACCCGTTTTAAAAACGTGTTTTTCAATTACGCTTCCATTGTAGATTCCAGCGGCCAGTCTGTGGAGCTGTATACGTATATTAATATCAGAACTCCCTACAGCCGGCCATATACCGTCAGCCTGGCGCCGGACTATAAGCTGACGCCCATTACAAAAAGCGATTTTTACACCAGGCCGTCCCCTTTTCATGGAGGGGAGACCTCAGATGTGAAAATTTCCTTTGAAGATTCGGCCGCTAAAATTGCGGTGGAGGAAGCGACTGCTTTTTCTCCCAATTATTATTCCATGAAGAAAAGCATGCCTGCTGACAAAAGGGGGATTTCCGGAACGGTATCCCTGTTTAACGGAGAGATTAAGGGAACCCTGACCAATAACTATGATTTTTCTCTGGAAAAGGTGGGGATTATTACAGGAGGAAAACTGCTGGTGATTGATGAAATGGATCCGTCAGAGACGGTTAAGCTGGACGACCTGCCTGTTATTACGTATCCATTTAATAATTTCCTGATGGTATCATCCCGCATAACAGGAAGATATCAGTATAAAAATGCGGATATAGAAAATCCGGATTATATGACGGCTTTGGCCAGAACGAATATACTGAATTTCTATCTGGACCAATATTATTCTGATTACAATTCCCAGGCCAGGGTGGTGGCTTTTAGTACGGAACAGGAGGGAAAAGATTTTTTGGATGATGAGGTTAGGGAGGATTATGAAACCTTTGGAACCACCTTATATACAGCTGCTCTTGATGTGTCAACAGAGAGAGACGGCTATACGTATCGTTCCTGTCTGTTAAAGGAGCCGAGGATTATCAGCGGACAGTATTATGCCTCAGATAATTCCGGGTATGGAGTGGAGCCCATTGTCTTAGAATATTATTTGGGCAATGACATTGAGGTAGAGCGTTTGAACTTTGAAACCCCTTCCGAAGAATTCCTGGACCATGACAATACCTATTACACCAATCTGTTCAGCGGAAGCATATCTTTTTATAATCACACCACGGGTTCCTATGAGCTGATGGATGGGGAAAAGGAGTCTTATACCAGTGAAGAACTTGAGCCGTATCTGTCACCGGGAAATACCATAACGGTTCAATATGTGTGGGAAGAAAGTGACGAAGACAACTGGTATCAGACGCTTCCGGCGCTGACTGTTGTAGGCAGAGAGAAAGGGTGAAAGAATCATGCTGAAAATAATAAACCTGAGAAAGACCTATGGTAAAAACCATGCCTTAGATGGTCTGGATATGACAATTCCCGAAGGCGCCCTTTACGGATTTGTAGGGCCCAACGGAGCCGGAAAAACGACTACAATCAAGATTATGACAGGACTTTTGGAAGCAGACGAAGGACAGGTCATTATTGGAGGGCAGGATGTAACAGGAGGCCTTAATGAACGAAAGAGATCCATAGGATATGTGCCGGATTTTTTTGGAGTGTATGATAATCTGAAGGTCAGTGAATATATGGAGTTCTTTGCTTCCTGCTATGGAATCAGCGGATTATCGGCTGCAAAGTGCTGTCAGACCCTTTTGGAACAGGTAGGGCTTGAGGACAAAGAAGAGTTTTATGTAGACAGTTTATCCAGAGGAATGAAGCAGAGGCTGTGTCTGGCAAGGGCTTTGATTCATGATCCGGCTTTGCTGGTTATGGATGAGCCAACTTCAGGTCTGGATCCCAGAACAAGATTTGAATTTAAGGAGATTTTAAAGGAGCTGAAGGATCAGGGAAAGACCATTCTCATTAGTTCTCATATTCTCTCAGAGCTGTCAGAGCTGTGTACCGATATTGGTATTATTGACCAGGGAAAAATGGTTTTAAGCGGGAGTATGGAAGAAATACTTCGCAGGGTTAATACTTCCAATCCTCTTATTATTTCTATTTTAGGAGAAAAGGATGGGGCTTTGTCAGTTTTAAAAAGTCATACCCATGTTCAGACAATTTCTGTAAAGGAAGGAAACATTATGGTGAACTTCAATGGGGATCAGGATGAGGAGGCAGGACTTTTAAGGCAGCTGATTGAGTCCGGAGTAAAGGTTCGCGGCTTTATGAGAGAGGCGGGAAGCCTGGAATCTTTGTTTATGCAGATTACAGACCATGACATAGAAAAGGCGGTGTTGGTCCATGAAAATGAATCCGGTTTATAAGAGAGAGACTACAGTCAGCGCCAGAAGCTTTCGTCTGGCCATGATCCTTATGGTATTTAACGGCGTGCTGGCTTTGGTTGCCCTCCTAAACATGTATTCCGTTTTAGAGAGAGTGAAAATGACAGCGGAGATTCAGTACTCCTCGTTTACCAATCTTTACGTATTTGTGGCGGTGGTAGAATTTATTCTGCTGATGTTTATTATGCCAGCCCTTACAGCGGGAAGTATAAGCGGGGAGAGGGAGAGACAGACTTTGGATCTGATGCTGACAACTACAATGAAGCCCAGGGAGATTATTCTGGGCAAACTGATGTCCTCCTTCAGCACTATGTTTATGCTGATTGTATCCAGCTTTCCTCTTCTGGCAATATCCTTCGTGTACGGCGGCGTAACTTTTAATGATATATTTCTGCTTCTGCTGTGTTATGTAGCAGTGGCCCTGCTGTCGGGAAGTATGGGAATTTGTTTTTCTTCCATTTTCAAACGTTCCACTTTGGCTACCGTGGTTACTTATGGAGTTTTGATCTTTATAGCCGCGGGAACTTATGGGATTAATGTGTTTGCGCTTTCCATTGCCCGTCTGAACATGAGCAGCAATTATGCAGCCTCTGTCAACGGAATGGCGGAACAGGCCAACTCAGGCGGATTTTTATATCTGCTGCTTCTGAACCCAGTGGCTACCTTTTACATGATGCTGTCCGGGCAGGTGGGAGACAGCCAGGTAATGGCAAGTTTCAGCCAGTGGTTTGGCCCTCATCCGGAAAACCTTGTGACCCGTTACTGGGTAGCGATCAGCATTATGATACAGCTGATATTTGCAGCGCTGTTTCTTTGGTGGGCGGTACGGGCCATTACTCCCGTAAAACATAAAAAAATACACAGGAAATGAGAAATGCAGCTATGTTAACAATTGGATGTCACCTTTCTTCTTCCAAAGGATATGTGTCCATGGGAAAAACCGCAGTGGCAATCGGAGCCAATACCTTCCAGTTTTTTACCAGGAATCCAAGAGGAGCCAAGGCAAAAGATATCAATCCGGAAGATGTGAAACAGTTTCTCACATATGCCGGAAGTCACGGAATAGAAAAAATACTGGCTCACGCTCCCTATACATTAAATGCCGCTTCCGCAGATCCCCATGTCCGGGAGTTTGCCTGGAATACTATGGCGGATGATCTGGAACGGATGGAGTATACGCCGGGCAACTGCTATAATTTCCACCCGGGCAGCCATGTAGGACAGGGGGCGGAAGCCGGTATTGCTTACATTGCGGATATGCTTAACCACATTCTTAAGGCGGAACAGAGAACTACGGTTCTTCTGGAAACCATGTCCGGAAAGGGAAGCGAAGTTGGAAGAAATTTTGAAGAACTGAGAGAAATTCTGGACAGAGTAGATCTGTCTGATCACATGGGCGTATGTCTGGACACCTGTCATGTGTGGGATGGAGGATATGATATTGTAAATGACTTGGATGGAGTTCTTAACCAGTTTGACCGGATTATTGGACTAAAGAGGCTGAAGGCGATTCATCTCAATGACAGCCAGAATCCTCTGGGAGCCCATAAAGACAGGCACGCCAGAATCGGAGAAGGATATATTGGGGAAGAAGCCTTAAAGCGGGTGGTAACCCATCCGGCTTTGAGAAATCTGCCTTTTTACCTGGAGACGCCTAATGAGCTAGATGGCTATGCCAGAGAAATTGCTTTGATGCGTTAAGGAAAAAGCACTGGAACCTGGTTTTTTATCTCCATAAAATCTTCTCCGACCTGGCAGTCAAAGGCCATTACGTGAACCCCTGATTTGCAGACTTCTTTTAAAACCCGTCCGAATTCCGGATGGGTTTTGTCATTTGACTGAAACCCATAGATCTCCTTCATTTGAATTACAAAGAGAATATACGCCTCATATCCTTCCTTTACCGATTTGGCCAGTTCTTCCATATGCTTTACTCCGCGGATTGTAGGGGCATCGGGGAACATGGCCAGTCCGTTGGACTCCAGAGTTACCCCTTTTACCTCCATGAAGGCAGGCGTGATGGTTTCTTTCCCATTTGCTTTCCCAATGATCTGAAAGGCCAGGTCAAACCGGGACTGTCCCCATGTTACCTCTCTTTTAATCTTATCTATGCGGCAGGTGTCTGAGGGAAGAGAAAACCCGTCCGGAATCCCTCTGGCTCCTTTTTCATTAACAGACAGAGAAATATTTTGGAGCCATTGGAAGGCCGCAGTGTTGGGAGCCTGAGAATCCATGTTAATCAGCAGGGGAGGAAGGTTTTCCCGAATTTTATAAACTCCGATCAGGGAATAGCTTGTCTTTCTTCCCGCTGCGGCTGCCTCTGGATGAAACTGCACAACCACCTGGACGCCGGGAATCAGAAGTTCTTTGCATCGGCCTGTATTTTTTACATGGCAGATTACTGTTTTGGATTCGCCCTTTTCCTTGATTTCCACATGGGCAATAAAGCGGTTGGGACGGCTTAAAAAAATCCCTGTCAGTATGTGTTCGTATCTCATGGACAATCCCCTTTCTTTTCAGCCAATGGTATCACAGTTCGACTTTTCCGTCCACAGAAAAATTCTGGTTCCTGAGAGAAAGTGTCTTTGTGTAAAAGACAACTGTATACCATAAAAAAACTTTATCCTTGTTTTTCCTTGCGCCCCATAATAAAGTATGCTACAATTCTGGCAAGGTTTCAGACTGATATCACAACAAAGCGGGAATGAAAAAGCACCGGGAAAGGAAAGAAATACCATGGATTTATCTTATGAGAGCACCAGGGGGAATGAATCAGGAGTAACTGCCTCTCAGGCAGTGCTGAAAGGTCTGGCGGAGGATGGCGGACTTTTTATGCCCAACCAGATTCCCAAGCTGGATAAGACAATGAAGGAACTGGCGGACCTTACCTATCAGGAGACTGCTTATGAGGTAATGAAGCTGTTCCTTACAGATTATACAGAAGAGGAGTTAAAGGACTGTATCAATAAAGCTTATGACAGCAAGTTTGACACAGAGGAGATCGCTCCTCTTTCAAAGGCTGACGGAGCTTATTATCTGGAGCTGTATCATGGAAGCACCATTGCGTTTAAAGATATGGCTCTCTCCATACTGCCTCATCTGATGACAACGGCTGCCAGAAAAAATCAGGTACACAACAAAATCGTGATTCTTACAGCCACATCGGGAGATACAGGAAAGGCTGCAATGGCGGGATTTGCCGACGTGGAAGGAACAGAGATTATTGTGTTCTATCCCAAGGATGGAGTAAGCCGGGTTCAGGAACTGCAGATGGTAACCCAGAAGGGAGCCAACACCCATGTAGCGGCAATCAGAGGCAATTTCGATGATGCCCAGACCGGAGTAAAGAATATATTTGGAGACAAGGCTTTGAAAGAGGAGCTGGAGAAAAGAGGCTGTCAGCTGTCCTCTGCCAATTCTATTAATATCGGAAGGCTGGTTCCGCAGATCGTTTATTATGTGTACGCTTACGCCAAGCTGCTGGCCAATGAAGAGATTGACCAGGGAGAGAAGATCAATGTAGCGGTTCCCACAGGCAATTTCGGCAATATTTTGGCGGCCTATTTGGCAAAGCAGATGGGCGTGCCCATTGGAAAACTGATTTGCGCTTCCAATGAGAATAAGGTGCTTTACGATTTCTTTGCTACAGGTACTTACGATAAAAACAGGGAATTTATTTTAACGACTTCCCCTTCCATGGATATTCTTATTTCCAGCAATCTGGAGCGTCTGATTTATTTGAGCGCAGGCTGCGACCCAAAGGAGAATGAAAAGCTTATGAGCCAGCTGTCTCGGGAGGGAAAATATACGATTACCGATGAGATGAAGGCGTTCCTTTCTGACTTTTACGGCGGTTACGCCACAGAAGAAGAAAATCGTCAGATGATCAGGAAGGTATTTGACGACACAGGGTATCTAATTGATACTCATACCGGCGTAGCTGCTGCTGTGTATGAAAAGTATAAAAAAGAGACGGGAGACCAGACCAAAACGGTTATTGCTTCCACTGCCAGCCCGTATAAATTCTCCGGCAGCGTTTTGGAGGCCATTGAAGGCAGGAAGGAAGAGGGAGATGAATTTGCAGTGATTGACCGTCTCCATCAGCTGTCCGGACTTCCAATTCCTCAGGCGGTGGAAGAAATCCGTACAGCGCCAATCCGCCATAATCTGGAGTGCGGCAAAGATGAGATGAAGGAATTGGTTGGTTCTCTCCTGGCCTAAAGATTGTTATAAAAATGACAAAATATCAAAAATAGCCTTTCCAAACTACGGAAAATAGTATATAATTGGGAAATGTAAGAGTAAACTCATAAACGAATTGGAGGTTTGTGATATGTTAGTTTCAGCAAAAGAAATGCTTGAAAAGGCGAGAGACGGTAAATATGCAGTTGGCCAGTTCAACATCAACAACCTTGAGTGGACAAAAGCAGTTTTATTGACAGCCGAAGAGTTAAGATCCCCGGTTATTCTGGGCGTTTCTGAGGGCGCAGGAAAATATATGACAGGATTTAAGACAGTAGCAGCTATGGTTAAGGCTATGATGGAAGAGTTAAAGATCACTGTACCGGTAGCTCTTCATTTGGATCATGGAACTTATGACGGCTGTTACAAGTGCATCGAAGCAGGATTCTCCTCTATCATGTTTGACGGTTCTCATTATCCTATTGCAGAAAACGTAGAGAAGACCAAAGAGCTGGTTGCAGTATGCAGGGAAAAGGGAATGTCTATTGAGGCTGAGGTTGGTTCTATCGGCGGCGAGGAAGACGGCGTTGTAGGCGCCGGCGAGTGTGCGGATCCCAACGAATGCAAGCAGATTGCTGATCTGGGCGTAACTATGCTGGCAGCAGGAATCGGCAATATTCACGGAAAATATCCGGAAAACTGGGCTGGTTTAAGCTTTGAAACTCTGGCAGCCGTTAAGGAGAAAGTTGGCGATATGCCTCTGGTGCTTCACGGCGGTACAGGTATTCCTGAGGATCAGATTAAGAAGGCAATCAGCTTAGGCGTTGCCAAAATCAATGTAAATACAGAGTGCCAGATCTCCTTTGCTGAGGCTACGAGAGCCTACATTGAGGCTGGTAAGGATCAGCAGGGCAAGGGATATGATCCCCGTAAGCTTCTTCTTCCTGGAACAGAGGCTATTAAGGCAACTGTAAAGGAAAAAATGGAGTTATTCGGTTCTATCGGAAAGGCTTAATAAGAAAAAGTAGAAAAGGGAATAAAAAATCCAAGAAAATGCTTGCTTTTTCCGGGAAAATAGTTTATCTTAGTTTAAAGAACGACGGCGTTCTCCTCACTTAGGAGAGCGCCATTTCTATATCTGCATAATCAGGCCTGATAAGGAGCACTTAATTTTGCATGGGACGGCAGTCCTGTCAACCTTAATATGGAGGATGGAGAATTTATGAGTGATGTAATCAACGTAGCCGAGCTTTTCGGGAAAAATGCTTTCAATGAGACGGTCATGAGAGAACGTCTTCCCAAACCAGTTTTTAAAAAGCTGAAAAAGACCATTGAGGACGGCGCAGAGCTGGATCCTTCTGTTGCCGATGTAGTGGCTCATGCCATGAAGGAATGGGCCATTGAGAGAGGCGCTACTCATTATACCCATTGGTTCCAGCCGCTGACAGGTGTTACAGCGGAGAAGCACGATTCTTTTATTTCAGCCCCTACCCCAGAGGGCAAGGTAATTATGGAATTCTCCGGCAAGGAGTTAATCAAGGGCGAGCCGGACGCTTCATCCTTCCCATCCGGAGGATTAAGAGCTACCTTTGAGGCCAGAGGTTATACTGCCTGGGACTGTACCTCACCGGCATTTTTAAAGGAAGACGCCATCGGAGTTACCCTCTGTATTCCTACCGCATTCTGTTCCTACACAGGAGAGGCTTTGGATAAGAAGACTCCGCTATTAAAATCTATGGAGGCCATTGACGAACAGGCCTTAAGAATTTTAAGATTATTTGGCAATACCACGGCAAAGAGAGTCGTTCCTTCCGTAGGTCCGGAACAGGAATATTTCCTGGTAGATAAAGAGAAATATTTACAGAGAAAAGATTTGATTTACGCTGGACGGACTTTATTCGGTGCTATGCCTCCTAAGGGACAGGAGCTGGATGACCACTATTTCGGAACCATCAGAGAGCGGGTTGCCGCATATATGAAGGAAGTTAACGAGGAGCTGTGGAAACTGGGAGTTCCTGCTAAGACACAGCACAATGAAGTAGCTCCCGCGCAGCATGAGCTGGCTCCCATTTACGAGCAGGTGAATGTGGCTACAGACCATAATCAGATGGTGATGGAGACATTAAAGAAGGTTGCCGGACGTCACGGCCTGACCTGTCTTCTTCATGAAAAGCCATTTGCCGGAGTAAACGGTTCTGGAAAACATAACAATTGGTCCCTGATGAGTGATGACGGAATTAATCTTCTCAATCCAGGGGAGACTCCTCATGAGAACATCCAGTTTCTTCTGGTACTGTCCTGTATTCTGAAGGCTGTAGATAAGCATGCGGCCCTTCTCAGACAGTCTGCTTCTGATGTGGGAAATGATCACAGACTTGGAGCCAATGAGGCTCCGCCGGCAATTATCTCTGTATTTCTTGGAGAGCAGCTGGAGGATGTGGTAGATCAGCTTTGCAGCACCGGAGAGGCAACTCATTCCAAGTCAGGCGGAACTTTGCGCACTGGCGTAAGAACTCTGCCTGATCTGTTTAAGGATGCAACTGACAGAAACAGAACCTCACCCTTTGCGTTCACCGGCAATAAATTTGAATTCCGTATGGTTGGTTCTTCCGACTCTATTTCCTCTCCAAACGTGGTGCTGAACACCATTACTGCCGAGGCATTTAAGGAGGCAGCAGATATTCTGGAGAAGGCAGAAGACTTTGATACAGCTGTACACGATCTGATTAAGCAGCAGCTGTCTGATCACAGAAGAATTATTTTTAATGGAAACGGATATTCCGATGCATGGATTGAGGAGGCCGAGAAAAGAGGTCTTCCAAATCTTAAATCCATGGTGGAGGCAATCCCTGCTCTTACAGAAGAATCCTCTGTAAAAATGTTTGAAGATTTCCATGTATTTACACGAGCTGAGCTGGAATCCAGAGTTGAGATTGAGTATGAGGCGTACAGCAAGGCCATTAATATTGAGGCCAAGACCATGATTGATATGGCTGGAAAACAGATTATCCCCGCTGTAATTAAATACGCAGCAGTTTTGGCAGATTCTCTTTCTAAGGTGAAAGCAGCGTGTCCACAAGCAGATACCAGCGTACAGGCTGAGCTTCTTCAGGAGACCAGCGCATATCTTTCTGATATGAAGGTGGCATTGGCTGCTTTAATCGATATAACAGAGAAGTGCGCGGCAATTGAGAGCAACAAAGAACAGGCAAATGCCTACCACAATCAGGTAGTTCCAGCCATGGCAGCTCTGCGTCAGCCTGCAGATAAGCTGGAAATGATTGTAGATAAGGAGTACTGGCCAATGCCAAGCTACGGCGACCTTATTTTTGAGGTATAATCACACATAAATGTTCGGATATTAGTACCGACAGCGTTCAAGATCATAAAAAGCCGGGAATGGAGCCCTTTTTGGGATCCATTCCCGGTTTATTCATTTTTGCGGGAAATATGGGTTCCGGTATTCAGAGCGGATACCATTTCCATGAGGACAAATCTGTGCTAGAATGAAATTCGTAATGTTTTATGAAAGGTGGTAAAGAATATGGATACGATGTCTTATGTTGTATCTTTTTTGGAGAAGCTTGTAAATACCCCAAGCCCAAGCGGTTATACAAGAGAGGCCATGGAGCTGGTAAGGAAGGAGGCGGCGTCCTTTGGCTATGCTTCCAGCTATAACCAAAAAGGAGGACTGATTATTGAAGTTCCGGGACGGTCCCATAGGACTTTGGGGCTGTCCGCCCATGTAGATACTTTGGGAGCCATGGTACGCTCCATTACGCCGGAGGGAAGACTTAAAATTATGCCTGTAGGCGGTTATATGATGGAGTCCATTGAGGGAATGTACTGTAAAATTCATACCAGAAAGGGAAAAACCTATACAGGAACCATATTGACAAAATCCCCGTCTGTTCATACCTATGATGATGCCAAAACCTTAGAGAGAAATGTAAAAAATATGGAGATTCGTCTGGATCAGCAGGTTCACAGCTCAGAGGACGTGAAAGCGCTGGGAATTGGAGCAGGCAGCTATGTAAGCTTTGATCCTATGTTTGTATATACAGAAAGCGGTTTTGTTAAGTCCCGCCATCTGGATGACAAGGCTTCTGTCGCTGTGCTGATGGGAGTTTTAAAAGATTTGTCTCAGTCCGGAAAGAAGCCGGAGAGAACTTTGAAGCTGGTTATCAGCAATTATGAGGAAGTTGGATTTGGTGCCAGCTGGATTCCTCAGGATATTGAGGAATTTATTGCGGTAGATATGGGAGCTTTGGGAGATGACCTGGGCGGAGATGAGTACAAAGTGTCTATCTGTGCCATGGATTCTTCCGGCCCCTATGATTACGATATGACCAACCGTCTCATAGACACAGCAGAAAGACTGGGGATCGATTACGCGGTAGATGTGTTCCCTCATTACGGTTCTGATGTAGGCGCTGCTATGAAAGGCGGAAACAATATTAAAGGCGCTCTCATTGGCCAGGGAGTCCATGCTT
The DNA here is from genome assembly GCA_019114305.1 of Candidatus Hungatella pullicola. Classification (GTDB taxonomy): domain Bacteria; phylum Bacillota; class Clostridia; order Lachnospirales; family Lachnospiraceae; genus Hungatella_B; species Hungatella_B pullicola. Next base: position 37,355 of record DXFU01000028.1, read on the forward strand.
CTCATGGAACAGAGAGAACTCATGTGAAGGGAATGGAGCAGACTCTGAAGCTGATTGAGGGATATATTTTTTTAGAACCATAGAGAAACATTCCTTCAATAAACAGAAGAAAGAACTGGAAGGCGCAGTCTTAGTACAAAACAGAAAAGGATGGAAAACCGCAAAAATTACAAATTCTTAAATAAAGTAGAATGTTCTGAGAAATATATGGTATAATGGTGTGAAACCTCGGCCAGGCTTTCTGCAGGCCTGGATTCAGGGGCGGTTTGATATTTTACTGAATATTAAGAAATTTAGATAGAGGATAAATTATGAAACTTCATACATTCGCAGTCTGTGCCTATAAGGATTCTCCTTACCTGGAATCCTGTCTGCGTTCTCTTCGGGGCCAGTCTCTGGAAAGTGATATTATTCTGTGCACATCCACACCCAGCGTCTACATTGATAATCTGGCGAAACGCTACAGCGTACCTGTTTATGTCCGCTATGGGAAAAGCGGAATCCAGGAGGATTGGAACTTTGCGTGGCATATGGCAGACGCAAAGCTGGTTACGATTGCCCACCAGGATGATATGTATCACAGAAACTATGTGAGAGATCTTTTAAGGGCTTATAAAAAATACCCGGACATGACTTTGTTTACGGGGGGATATACCGTAGTGAAGGATGGAGAGCTGAAGGAATTTGAAAAAGTGGAATTTATCAAAAGGATTTTAAGACTTCCTCTTAAAGCCCATTTCCTGTCTCACCTTACCTGGGTAAAGAAAAGTGTTTTAAGATTTGGAAACTCCATCTGCTGTCCGGCCTGCACCTATAACAAAGAGCTTTTAGGGGAGCCGCTGTTTAACTCGCCTTTTAAATTTGCCTTGGACTGGGATACTCTTTGGAAGCTGGCTGAAACGCCGGGAAGATTTTACTGCGCCGGGAAGCCTGTGGTTTACTATCGGGTTCATCCGGAAGCTGAGACAAAGGCCTGTATTGAGGACAGAAGCAGAATGAGAGAGGAAGAAGCTATGTTTTCAAAAATGTGGCCTTCCTTTATTGCGAAGATGCTGATGATATTCTATAAGAAAGCTTACAAAGAATATGAGTAATCCGGAGAATCTGGGATTAAGGAGGAATACCATGAAGGTTGTATTACTGGCAGGAGGTTTTGGAACCAGAATCAGTGAGGAAAGCCATCTGAAGCCAAAGCCTATGATTGAAATAGGAGGAAGGCCTATTCTGTGGCATATTATGAAATACTATTCGGAATTCGGATTCCACGATTTTGTTATATGTCTGGGCTATAAACAGTACGTGGTTAAAGAATTTTTCGCTGATTATTTTCTTCATACATCGGACGTAACCTTTGATCTGGCTAATAATAAAATGGAAGTTCATAATAATTATGCGGAGCCATGGAAAGTAACTCTGGTGGACACGGGACTGAATACCATGACCGGAGGGAGAATTAAGAGGATCCAGCCCTTTATTGGTGATGAGACTTTTATGATGACCTATGGGGATGGAGTGTGCAACGTTGATCTAAACGCTCTTTTGAAATTTCATCAAAGCCACGGGAAGATTGCTACTATGACCACAGTCAATATTGCTCAGATGAAAGGAGTTCTTGACATTGACAAGGATAATGTGGTTCGCTCTTTCCGGGAGAAGGATGAGGCGGATGCCAGTTTGATTAATGGCGGATTTATGGTTCTGAACCCGGAGATTTTTTCATACTTAGAGGATGATACTACTGTTTTTGAAAAGGAGCCATTAAAGAAGCTGGCCTTGGAAGGGCAGCTGATGAGTTTCCATCACAACGGATTCTGGCAGTGTATGGATACCCAGAGAGAGATGAAAAAGCTGGAAGAGCTTTGGCAGTCGGGACAGGCGCCGTGGAAGATTTGGGAGAAATAGGGCAAGAGTATGAAAAAGCTGTGAAAGAACAGAAAGAATGGAGAGAGAGATGAACAATTGGTCAAAGGACATTTGGAAGGAAATGGAGGAGTTTTATAGAGGAAAGAAGGTGCTGGTTACAGGCCATACTGGATTCAAAGGGAGCTGGCTGTGCCGGATTCTGGCGCTGGCGGGAGCCAGGGTCAGCGGGTATGCCCTGAAGCCTTCCCAGGATCCGGCTCTGTTTCAGCTGGCAGGCCTTGAGAACAGAATCCATTCTGTTATTGGAGATGTAAGAGACAGGGGGCATATGCTTCAGGTCTTTCAGGAGGTTCAGCCGGAGATCGTGTTTCATCTGGCAGCTCAGCCGCTGGTAAGGGAATCTTACCGGGAACCGGTTTATACCTATGAGACCAATATAATGGGAACCGTTAATATTTTAGAGTGCATCCGTCTTACTCCTTCCGTGAAATCCTTTCTCAATGTAACTACAGATAAGGTATACGAAAACAGAGAATGGGAGTATGGGTACCGGGAGTGTGATCCCCTGGATGGCTATGATCCTTACTCCAACAGCAAATCCTGTTCTGAGCTGGTGACTCACAGCTATATGAAGTCCTTCTTTTCTGACGGACGGACCGCCATATCCACCTCCAGGGCAGGCAATGTAATTGGAGGCGGTGACTTTGCTGATGATAGAATCATTCCAGACTGTATCCGCGCCGCGGTAAAGGGAGAGAATATTGTTTTGAGAAATCCCCATTCCACAAGGCCGTACCAGCATGTACTGGAACCTCTGGCTGTATATATGGCTATTGCTATGAAGCAGTATGCGGATATAAATTATCAAGGCTGGTATAATGTGGGACCTGATGACAGAGACTGCGTTACCACTGGAGAGTTGGCTGATTTGTTCTGTCAGGCTTGGGGAGAGGGGCTATCCTGGGTCAATCAGTATGACGGAGGACCTCACGAGGCCAATTTCCTTAAACTGGACTGCTCCAAAGTGAAAAAGACATTGGGCTGGAGGCCAAGATACGGGGTCAAAGATGCGGTGGAGAAAACTGTGGAATGGACCAGAGCGTGGCTGGCAGGAGAAGATATGGGAACGGTTATGGACCGCCAGATTCAGGCCTTCTTTTCCTGAAAAGCCGTTGGCATTTGGAAAAAGGGCTGAACAGAGAGAATGGAATAGTTACAAATAGAATAGAAAACAAGAGCTAGAAGAAACTCAGAAAAGAGGTTAGTATGTTTGAGAATAAAACAGAGCAGGAGGCCAGACAGCAGATTCTTAAGCTGGTAGGAGAATACTGCGACACATATCACAGGAAAAAGGAATATAAAGAGGGAGACAGAATATCCTATGCTTCCAGAGTGTACGACCAGGATGAGATGGTAAAGCTGGTGGACAGCTCTCTGGACTTCTGGCTGACTGCGGGAAGATACACAGATCAGTTTGAGAAGGAGCTGGCACAGTATTTGGGCGTTCGTTTCTGTTCCCTGGTAAACTCAGGTTCCTCAGCCAATCTGGTGGCATTTATGACCCTTACTTCCCCGCTCCTTGGAGAAAGGCAGATCTGCAGAGGGGATGAGGTAATTACTGTGGCAGCAGGATTTCCAACTACAGTGACTCCCATGATTCAGTACGGGGCAGTTCCTGTATTCGTGGATGTTACCATTCCTCAGTACAACATTGACACAGATATGCTGGAGGCAGCCTTATCCCCAAAGACAAAGGCAGTGATGATTGCCCACACGCTGGGAAATCCCTTTAATCTGAAGGCGGTAAAGGCCTTCTGTGACCGCAATAACCTTTGGCTTATAGAGGACAACTGCGATGCCCTGGGAAGCACTTATACCATAGATGGAAAAGAGCGCTTCACCGGAACCATCGGCGACATTGGAACTTCCAGCTTTTATCCGGCTCATCATATGACTATGGGAGAGGGAGGAGCTGTCTACACAGACAACCCGCTTCTTAACAAAATAATCCGTTCATTCAGAGATTGGGGAAGAGACTGTGTATGTCCTTCCGGAATGGACAACATGTGCGGGCATCGGTTTGACCGTCAGTATGGACAGCTGCCCCTTGGATACGATCACAAATACGTTTACTCTCATTTTGGATATAATCTGAAGGTTACGGATATGCAGGCGGCTGTGGGCTGCGCCCAGTTAAAGAAGCTTCCCGGATTTGTAGAGGACAGAAGAAAGAATTTTAACCGTCTGAAAGAAGGCCTGGCGGATACCGCTTCCAAGCTGATTCTTCCGGAAGGCTGCCCGGATTCCAATCCCAGCTGGTTTGGTTTCCTGATTACATGCCGGGAAGGCGTGGACAGAAATCATGTAGTACAGTATGTGGAGTCCAGGGGCGTGCAGACAAGAATGCTTTTTGCCGGAAATCTGACAAAACATCCGTGCTTTGACCAGATGAGACAGGAAAATCAGGGCTTTCGAATTGTGGGAGATCTGTCCAATACGGACCGGATTATGAAGGATACCTTCTGGATTGGAGTATATCCGGGAATGACAGAAAAGATGATTGACTATATGATTCGTACCATTAAAGAGGCAGTGAAATAATGAAGGATTATGATCTGACAAAAGTTCATCAGGCCAATCTGGCTATTTTAAAGGAGATTGACCGTATATGCAGAAAATATCATATTAAGTACATGCTGGATGCAGGAACCCTTTTAGGCGCTGTTCGGCATAAGGGGTTTATTCCCTGGGACGATGATGCAGATGTAGCCTTTACCAGGCCAAATTATGACGCCTTTATGAAGGTAGTCCGCCGGGAGCTTCCAAAAGGCATGACATTAATTGAGCCGGAGGATTTAAGAGGAGGCAAGGCGTTTTATGACTTTACGGCCCGTATTGTGTATGATAAAAGCCAGACCCATGAAAACACCCCGGAGATGGAATATTATGAGGGAAAGCTGAACCATCTCTGGGTGGATTTATTTACCATAGACAAGCTTCCGGAGAATAAAGCAGCTTCCACTTTGACGGTACTGCTTCAGACTTTGATCTATGGCCTTGCCATGGGACACCGATATAAACTGGATTATAAAAAGTACGGTCTCCTTAACCGTATCTTTGTTTTCCTCCTTTCCTTTATCGGACGTCTCATTCCTATGAGGGTCATAAGAGCCATGCAGAAGGCAGTATCTCTGAAAGACAGAAAAGGAACCAGCAATCTCAGGTATTACAGCAACTATCAGCCGGATTACCTTTATGTCACATTGAAAAAAGAGTGGTGCGAGGAGACAGTGGATCTCCCCTTTGAAGATACCAGGCTGATGGCTCCTAAGGGATGGCATCAGGTGCTGGCGTGGATTTATGGGGATTATAATAAGCTGCCTCCAAAAGAGCAGCAGGTTCCGTCCCATTCTTCTATGGAGATTAAGATTATGGATTAAAATTCATCATTGGAAACTAAAAAATCGCGGATGGTTTGGAAATTACCGTCCGCGATTTTTATGTATGACGGGCATGCCGTCAGTCTGTGGTGAAAGTCCACAAGGGGCGTAGTTGCCGACGAACCCCATAGCGACTCCCAAGGTTTGTATCGCGAGGTATAGGCGAGAAGAAGGGATAGCGAAAT
>DXFU01000029.1 GCA_019114305.1 Candidatus Hungatella pullicola
AAGAATTTCTATAACCTTTCTTGGGGAACCAGTAGAACCCAGCATCTGTAACGCGGTAGCTATTTGTTCTTTTGTGTATTTCATCGTTAGTCACGATGTGCAAGAGTCCAACTTTTTGTCCGCACCCCCTAGTGATATCAGAGAGTAAAATATTTTCATTTGTAGTACTTATTTCCAAAGTAGTTATAAGGGATTTTGGTATTTGCAAAGAGATAACATTCTCCTGATTAGAAGATTTTATACCAAAGAATTCCCCAATTCCCCCATCGCTTTTTTCAGTTAAGACCAATAGACCATCAGAAATAGATATATTATAATATCTTGTATCGTTTTCATAGTAGTTAATATGAACCAGTTCGTCGTAAGAAGGAGTCACCGCAATTTCTTTATCACGTACATCTATACTAACACTTGTTATATTTTCGCCTTCTGATGTATAGCTTTTGCTTTCAATAGGACCGCCTTCCTTCGCGCATCCTGAAAAAAATACAGCCATACCAATCAATGACACAACTAAAACTAATATTTTTTTCATGCTAAGTTCCCTCTGTTTCATGTTAATTTACATCTTCTGTTTCAATGTTATGAATTGATAAAAACAAGGCCAAAAAAGCTCCAGCTATTTGCATCAAGTATGCAATGGTTCCATTTACAGATAGATAAGAAATTACATTTCCCTGTGTAATTCCTAAAATAACTAACATTACAACAAATGCTGAAATTACACATGCTTTTGAAGATTTCATCTTCATACCAACCACTAGAGCAAAACAGCTGCTGCAAATGGATAGAAACGCTGATAAAATTGTATTGCTCCAAAAGGACAAATCATCCGTATATATCCCAGTTGCCTCTGTGCCCTTTGTTATAATTAGTATAAGATAGATCAATAATTTACTTAATAGAAGCACAATAAAATTAAAAAGAAAAACAGAGAAAATCTTTGCCAACATAATTTTTTTTCGTTTAATTGGATAAGAAAACATAAGATGCATAAGTTTGTTTTCATATTCAGCTACAACAAACGAAGCAAACATAACCCCTGTGAATACAAGATACGCCATATTCATAAACATTTCTGTCAGAGAATGGATTGTGCTTTTTCCAGTTTCTAAAACCATCTCTCCCGTACTTGGGTCGCTTGCAATCAATATAAGCAGACCTATGAAAGCAGCTGTTGTAATTGCTGCGTTGCGAATGTATTTCCATAAAGCATGTTTTTTCCATTCTAACCGGATAAGTTTTAACATCATTCTGCTACCTCCGTGGTTGCTTTTAAGAAGTAATCCTCCAAGCTTTCTGCCTTTTTGCCCAGCGCAAAAACTTCTACATCATTTAAAGCAAACATTTTAGACAGTTCTTGAGCTGGAACGTTTGAGTCATAAATCCGAATTTCTCCATTTTCAAAAATTTTAAAATTGGAAGTTCCTATTTTTTCATTTAGTACAAAAGCAGCCTGCTTGACGTTAGAAACTTTAACCTTAATATAGGAAAGATTCATCTGCTCTATTTCAGCCATACTTATTTCTTTTAGTAATTTGCCATGCTGTATAATACCGATTGTATCCGCGATACTCTCTACTTCAGAAAGAAGATGACTGGAAAGCATAATGGTTGTACCATATTCACTGGACAATTCTTTTAACAGTTCACGGATTTGTTTCATACCTGCAGGATCAAGACCATTGGTCGGCTCATCTAAAATCAGCAGTTCAGGTTTGCAGAGTACTGCGCGGGCAATGCCCAGTCTTTCTTTCATACCTAAAGAATAAGCTTTTACTTTCTTTTTTGCGGCATCTTTTAAGCCAAGCATCTCTAAAGCGTTTTCTATACTGCCATGTTTATAGTATCCCATATATTCACAATGGAGCTTCAAGTTTTCATAACCGGTCATGTGGTCATAGAATGCAGGAAATTCAATAATTGTTCCTATGCGTTTTAATACATCATAAGATTGTGGAGTAAGCGGCGTACCAAATAACTCAATTTCCCCGGTTGTTGGTTTCCAAAGATTGGTAAGCATTTTCATAACGGTTGTTTTGCCTGCACCATTTGGACCAAGAAAACCATAAATCTCACCCTCTTTAATATGAAGATTTATGTCCTCTATAATATATTTCCCGCCAATCGTTTTTGTAAGGCGATGTGTTTGTAAAATATAAGACATATCTTTTGCCTCCTCTCGTGTACGATTATAGCGGTTATGTTCTTCATAACTCTTGAATAAATCTTACAAATTTCTTTCACCGTTCATCTAAACAATTCATATATTGCTTTTTTTCAATGTCAACCGGAAGATTGTCCGAACATATGGTTTACTTTCCACTGTAAGAGTGCCTTCCATCTGTAATGCAAGAGTTCTTGCAATAGTTAGCCCCAGTCCATTGCCTTGTATTGAACGGTTGCGGGAATCTTCTAATGTAAAAAGGCGGTCGAATATCCGGTCAGCAAACTGCTTGTCAATTCCCTTACCCTTGTCGATTACATCAATACAAACTCTTTTTTCCTCATTCCGCAAAAAAATTCCCAAATACTTTCCGTCTGCTCCATAACGAACAACATTCGAAATTAAATTAAATAGAATACGGCGTATTCCTTCATTGTTTCCAGGTATATAAACAGAAGTTTCCGGTATAGAAATATCAACTTCAAATCCGTTTTGTGTTAATATTTCATAAAAATCCAAGACACTTTCTCGACAAATCTCACAAACATCAATTTTGGAAATCTCCATATTCATATCTCCAGCTTCCAATTTTGCCAGTGTAAAAAATTGATTGATAAGTTCCATAACGCTTTGTGCCTTTTTTTCGGTTTTTTTCAGCATTTCTTCTGTTGCAGTGCCATTCAAGCGCATAATCTCTAAGTATCCCAAAATGACTGTCAAGGGAGTTTTTATATCATGAGAAATATTTGACAGCATTTTGCGGGACGATATTTCACTGCGACGGTAATCAGCTTTTGTTTTTCTATGTCTTTCTATCAAGGCGTTAATCTGTGCAGACAATTCTATCAATTCTTTGTTTCCAGTAAAAAGCATAAGCTGTTCGCCGCTGTCTGTTTCAATAATCTCTTTCAGTTTTTGGCTGATCTGTCGTATTTGTGATTGTGTACCACGGTGAAAAGAAAATTGCTGATAAACAATAATTGCAATTAAGATCACAATAACAATAGATAGGAAAAGCAATAATGATTCATTATTCATGATAATTCCCCCAACTTATAGCCAATCCCCCAAACAGTAAGAATATAATGTGGGTTGCGGCTATCATCCTCGATTTTACTGCGTAATCTGCTGATATGCACGTTGACTGCATTTTCATCTCCGAAATAGTTGTCTTTCCATACAAGAGAATAGATCTGTTCTTTGGTATAGACCTTTTTAGGATTTTGCATTAGCAGCTTCAATATTTCAAACTCTTTTGCAGTTAATTCAATCTTTTTTCCAGCCTTTACTACCGTATAATCCGTAACATTTAAAGCTAAATCACCTATGGATAGAATTTCCGGGGCAGCAGAAGTAGAAAGATTGCTATATTGTTCTGTCCTGCGGATATTGGCTTTAATTCGCGCCAGTATCTCCACTACGGAAAATGGCTTTGTAATATAGTCGTCAGCACCTAATCCCAGTCCCAATGCTTTGTCTGCTTCTGAATCTTTTGCTGACACAATGATAATCGGAACAAAACTTTTTGCACGAATATGCTGCATAACTTTCATACCGCTGATTTTAGGTATCATTAAATCAAGTAGTACAAGAGAAAAGGAAGAATGATCAAAAGCGGAACAAGCCTCTTCGCCATCTGCTGCACAAACCACTTCATAGTTTTCAGTCATTAAATAGTTTTTAAGTATTTCACTGATTTCTACATCATCCTCAACTAACAAAATTTTATTGCTCATAATTTATTTTCCTTTCTCCGTCTGTCAGCTGGTTTTTCTGCGTCCCTTGGTATCAACCACATATAACCGATTTTTGAAACACCGGGTATTCTATTTTTCTTACAAAGTATCTGCACCCGCCGTTCAGAAATACCCCATTTTGCTGCAGCTTCAGGACAAGACATATATTCCATATCTTCAACCATCCTTTCCTCCACCTCTATTAGTATAATTATAATCGGCTAACCGAATAATAACAAGCATGTAATATGCTCTATTTCATATGGAATTTTACTGCCATCTTCCCGGTTTGCTTCACCGAAACGCTGAAAATGTACAATTTCTCTTTCCCTTAGATACCGAATAGGATCGCAGACCTCAGGATCTGTTACCACCCGAAGAATATTATCGTAAGTGCTTCTGGCCTTCTGTTCCGCAGCCAAATTTTCCGTGAGATCCGTGATAGGATCTCCCTTTGACTGAAATTCACAGGCGTTAAAAGGAATTCCTCCCGCTGCCTGAGGCCAGATTCCCGTTGTATGGTCAATGTAATAAGGTGCAAAACTGGACGATTTGATTTCCTCTGGAGTCAGATTTCTTGTCAGCTGATGGACAATCGCAGCCACTATCTCCAGATGAGCCAGCTCCTCCGTACCAATATCTGTCAAAAGCCCTTGACATTCCTTATTTGTCATGGAATAGCGCTGAGATAAATACCTAAGGGATGCACCCATTTCTCCATCCGGCCCCCCATACTGACTTAAAATGAAAAGCGCCATATCAGGATTTGGTGTCGTTATATTTACAGGGTACTGCAGTCTTTTCTCATATCTCCACATCAGCCGCACACTCCTTCCCATGGCCATGGGCCATTTACCCAGGTCCAATACTCCTCCGATTCAACCTGATCAAACATAAGAGGCCCACACTGCTGCTCATATGCTTCCACGGCCCTCCGGTTTAACTCTCTTACATATCGGTAATAGTTTAACGCCTCCTTATCATCTGGGTGGGTATCTAAATACAGCAGCACGTCATCCATAGCAAACCCGGACATATATACTTGTTTAAGAAGTTCTTCACAAACCTGATTTCTTTCTGCCATTGCTAACACCTCCCCATGGAAAAAGGCTTATCCAGATCTGGAAAAATCGTTCCTCTGCTCATAGCCTGATCAACAGAATAAACCTGCTGCCATCTCTGCCACGGAATGTAAGCCATAGCCAGAGGAAAATTGTCTATATTCTCCTCATCCATATTCTGAGAAGGCTGGGAAGGTACCATTTCCATTCCGGAATCCATTGTCATTTCTCCTGGAATCACACCAGTTTCTCCCCCTCCCGTTATTTGATTACCTTTGCCCATCGGTCCATTTCCTAACATCTGAGCTGTTCTGTCCATTGGACTGCTGCCAGCTGTCTGACTGTTTCCGGCAGAATTTCTTCTTTCTGTCATCTGATCAACCTCTGTCATTGTTCCATTTCCCATACCTTCGGTTTCTTGCGCCATCCTGCCGTCTCTGGTTCCCCCCACATTCCCTGTCATATAATTTTCTCCTGTCATATGGCTGCAGCAGGAATGGTCCATAAATACTCTCGACTCTGATAAATCTGCACCAAATACTTTATCCTGGCCGCTAAAGGGAGCATGGATGGATGCTCTTACAGACATTCCAGGCTGGGAGTAACCTCTTCCCCATGGATACGCCCCTGTCCTTGCGTAATAATCCATACGATAAAATCTCCTTTTTTCAGATTCTAATAACAGTGTATGAAAAACCATAATCCAGGTGCTATCTTTTTCCGTTCACAAAAAAACTGCTTTGTCATCTTCCCCCTGTTCATGAAGACAGGAAGCAGTTCAAAGCAGTTTTACGTATAAACGGATCTTTGCATCCCAAAATCTGCAGCGACCTAATTTTTTTTGTCCGCGCACTCCTGAGATTTATTATAGAAATATCGTATAATATCCTTTCTTGTAATTATACCAATAAAATTTTTCTGATCGTCCACTACAGGAACAAAATTTTGATTCAGTGCTTTATCAATCAGATCTTCCATATTGGAATCTGCAAAAACCGGACGGTTGTCTGATCTTCTGTTCAAGGCTCCCACCGTTACCTTTTCCGTCTCCTTAAGATTAAAAAGAAACTTATTTTTAATTCCCCAAAGCATGTCCCCCTCTGTCACAGTCCCTATGTATTTTCCGCTGCGGCTGATTACAGGCACAGCAGAATACTTGTGATATTCCATTTTCTCCAAAGCCTGGCGCAGTGAATCATCTTCATAAATGTAGGCAACCTCACTTTTTGGTGTTAAAAAAAACAATATATTCATGGCGTCTCTCCCGCTATTACTAATTTTGTTTTAGTATATCAGATAACTTTTAATCACTTATGAATAATTTATTATTTTTTTCTAACTTTTTCTGCAAACTTCGTGAATTTTTCCCTATATCAATTCATTTTTTCGTCTGTTTTCCTGTAACTCCCTTCTATATGTTTCACTGAATTTTTCTTGTCATAAAAAGAGAATGCCAGACATCTTTCTGTCTTCGCATTCTCTTTTTCATCCTATTCCAGATAGTCCAAAGGATCCGCTGCCTCGCCCTTATGCTCTAAACGAAAGTATACATTGGCTCCTTCCACCGAATAATATTTGGTAGGCTCCGCCACATATCCCAGTACTGCGCCCTGCTTAATGTATTCATTCTCCACCACCTGAATTTCCTTCAGCTGTCCGCAGATTGTTCTGTAATCGTTTCCCATATTGAGAACCACATAATTTCCAATTTCTTCATTGGTTCCAATTTCCTCTACCCTGGCATTGGCCGGTGCTACAACCGGTGTGCTGATATCGCCCTGTATCACAATTCCAGGATTACATTTGTACTGATCCAGCGTAGGAAAATAAATGGTGGATTCCATGCTGTAATCCAAAAGAACATTTCCCCGGACGGGCCAGGTCATTTTCGACCCATCGCTGAAGTTTAACACCAGGGAGTTGGCTGCTTCTTCCTCCTCCAGCCTCTGTGTTTCTTTTACAGCCTCCGCGCTGGGGGAACCAGCCGCCTTTATCTCGCTTTCTGTCTCCTTGGCGGCATCAGAGTCTCCTGCCACAGCCATCTGTGTCTCCATAGGCAGTGTCTGCTCCGCAATCATACCGCTCTCCTCCGGTACTTCCAGATAAGGGCTCTCCCCCTCATCTCCTCTCTGAACTGTAATAATGCCTGCTGCGGCAACTATAGTCAGCAGACCCAGAACCAACAGTACAAGGAATACTTTATCCTTGAATAATTGACTCATTTTCTCCTTCACGTTTATCACCTCGGTAATATTCTTACCAAGGCCGAAGAACTTATTCAGAATTGACCACAATATTTTTATAAAAACAACTTAAAATCTCTTCTCCTGTTTTGCCTTCCTGAGCCATAAGTTTGGCTGTATACTGACTCAGGCCATATCCATGTCCAATCCCCTGGCAGATACTCCGTATCCCACCTTCATATTCTTCCAGCGCAAAACAGGAAGAAGGCAGCTCCAAAGCCTGGCGAATTTCTTCCCCGGTCAAAGTTCTCGTTCCGATCTGGGCCTGTTCCACATATCCGGCATCATCTCTTTTTATAATCTGAATGGTCTGCGGCAGCTGATCAGGTGATACAAACTTTTCCTGAGCCCACTGGTTCAGCTTATCGGCAAACTGCTGTTTTGTCCAAACAGAAACTGTGAGATACTCCTCTGCCTCCACATCCTTGGGACACTCCACCGGCTGCAGATAAGGATACTCCTGCGTGCCCATTCTGGTTCTGCCTGCGCTTGCCCTGTGAAAAAGGGGATCTATATAGTTTCCCTCGTAGGTTATGGTCTTTCCGCCTGTAGACCGTACCGCCTCTTCTGCTGCTTCATAGATCTCCCCATTCATCTGTCCCCCTTCCCAATCTTCTATCTCCAATTCCTCTTCTCCAATCTCTGTCCTGCTTCCCATTTTTTTATAAACATAGGTACGGGCAATGATTGCCTGGGCACGCAAGGCCTCACAGCCATAATCTGCAGGGATTTGAGCAGCCACCAAAGGTATTAGATATTCTTCTGCGTCAACCTTTTTTTCCAATCCATTCTGCTGTATAACAATATATCTCCCACTGGGAAGAGTAAGAATCTCATCCTCTCCCTGAATGCGGCCTGTCCATGCTAGGGTCACCATATACGGAAGCAGAAGAGCTGCCAGAATAACCAGGACACATTTTTTCATCATGGGATCCTCCTTCTAAACCCATATGATTTCTTTTCATTCATATGAAAAAAAGAGCTTCGGAATTCCTCCAAAGCTCTTTTTTAAGTATTTTATTCTTACAGCTCTACCTTTACTTTCTTTAAGTGCCAGATATCTTTCACATACTCCTCAATCGTTCTGTCAGATGTGAATTTTCCGCTGTTGGCCACGTTAAGAATAGCAGCCTTTGCCCACCAATTTTCATCTCTGTACGCCTGATCCACTCTCCTCTGAGCTTCCGCATAAGATGGAAGATCCTTCAGAATAAAGTAAGTATCAGCGCGGTCGCTGCTCTGATTGTTTAACAGAGAGTTATAAATATCACGGAACAGCTCCGGATCCTGAGGTGAATAGTAACCGTTAATCAGCTGCATCAACACTCTGCGGATCTCATAATCATTGTTAAAGATCTCCATAGGATTATAGCCGCCGTTATTTTCATAATTGATTACTTCATCGGAGGACATACCGAAAATAAAGGCATTTTCTTCTCCTACTTCTTCCACGATTTCCACATTGGCTCCATCCATAGTTCCAATGGTCAAAGCACCGTTGAGCATGAATTTCATATTTCCGGTACCGGAAGCCTCTTTGCTGGCAGTAGAAATCTGCTCACTGACATCAGCAGCGGCGAAAATAATCTCCGCGTTGGAAACCTTATAGTCCTCAATAAATACAACTTTAATCTTTCCGTCAATGGACTTATCATTATTGATTACATCAGCAACGGCATTGATCAGTTTAATGGTGAGTTTTGCCCGATGATATCCGGCAGCTGCCTTTGCTCCAAAGATAAAAGTTCTGGGAACCATATCCATATTTGGATTATCTTTCAGCTGATTGTAAAGATACATGACATGGAGAATGTTCATAAGCTGGCGCTTATACTCATGAAGTCTCTTTACCTGTACATCAAAAATGGATCTGGGATTTACTTCGATTCCGTTGTGTTCTTTAATGTATTTTGCCAGACGTACCTTATTCTGGAATTTAATATCCATAAACTCCTGACGGCATTTGGGATCTTCCGCATAAACGGCCAGACGGTGAATATGAGGCAGATTGGTAATCCAGTCGTCTCCAATCTTGGTGCTTACCCAGTCAGCCAAAAGAGGATTTCCGTGAAGAAGAAATCTTCTCTGGGTAATGCCGTTTGTCTTATTATTGAACTTCTCCGGCATCATTTCATAGAAATCCCTCAGCTCCTGCTTCTTCAGAATTTCAGTATGCAGTCTTGCCACTCCGTTGACAGAAAAGCCTCCTACAATGGCTAAATTGGCCATGCGGACCTGGCCGTCATAAATAACTGCCATTTTGCGGATCTTTTCCTGGTTGCCCGGATACATCTGCTGGATCTGGCCTACAAATCGGCGGTTGATCTCCTCTACAATCTGATAGATTCTTGGAAGCAGTCTGGAAAACAGTTCAATCGGCCATTTTTCCAATGCCTCAGACATTATGGTGTGGTTCGTATACGCACAGGTCTTTGTAGTAATTTCCCAAGCCTCATCCCATGACAGACAGTACTCATCCAAAAGAATCCTCATAAGCTCCGGAACAGCTACTGTTGGATGGGTATCATTCAGCTGGAACACGGTCTTCTCATAAAATTTATGAATATCATCGTGTTTTTCCATATATTTCTTTACTGCTCTCTGAACACTGGCAGAAATAAAGAAATACTGCTGTTTCAAACGAAGCTCCTTACCTGCATAATGATTGTCATTGGGATAAAGCACCTCCACAATGGTCTTGGCCAGATTCTGCTGCTCCACCGCTTTCTGGTAATCTCCCTTATCAAAGGAATCCAGGCTGAACGTATCAATGGCTTCCGCATCCCAGATTCTTAAGGTGTTTACCACATTGTTGCCATATCCCACAATAGGCATATCATAAGGCACAGCCCTTACAGACTGATATCCTTCCTGAACAAAATGCTCTCTTCCATTCTCCCATACAGTCTTTACATATCCGCCGAATTTTACCTCGGTAGCATATTCTGCACGGCGGATTTCAAAGGGATAGCCGTTCTTCAGCCAGTCATCAGGAACCTCCATCTGATAGCCGTTTTCTATTTTCTGCTTAAACATACCGTAGCGGTACCGAATTCCGCAGCCATATGCAGGATAGCCTAAAGTTGCCAGGGAATCTAAGAAGCAGGCAGCCAGACGGCCTAAGCCGCCGTTTCCTAAAGCCGGATCCGGTTCCTGATCCTCGATGGCATTAAGGTCAAAGCCCAGCTCAGCCAACACTTCTTTAATCTCCGGCTGTGCCATAATGTTGATAATGTTATTGCCCAGAGCTCTTCCCATGAGGAATTCCATAGACAGATAATACAGTGTCTTTACATCCTGTTTTTCATACTCTTTGTGAGTGGCAATCCACTCATCAATAATAACATCCTTTACCGCATAAGCCACTGCCTGGAATACCTGCTCCATGGTTGCCTCTTCTATTGTTCTGCGGTACATATTTTTCACATTGTCCAGAACACTTTTCTTAAAGACCTCTTTGTCAAATCCCATTTTCATTTCTGAATAACCTCCTATTGGATCCTCTCCACACCCAAACGGACTGCTTCCCCGTTGATATTCCATTCTTTGGTATATCCAGCCATACGGTCAAAGCAAATATCTTCTGCCAGCACTTCAGTCTTCACGTCATCTCCATGGGCCTTGAGAATCTTCTCGATTTTTTCATTTTCTCCGCTGTAAACACGAATGTGGTCTGTTACCTGGAATCCCGCTTCCTTACGCATAGTCTGAACCTTGCTGATCAATTCTCTCACAAAGCCTTCCTCTATCAGCTCGTCTGACAAATTGGTATCCAGTACTACAGTCACTGCCCCGTCGCCTTCTGATACATATCCTTCTTTCTGGGCTGTATCTATCAAAAGATCGTCTTTTGTCAATTCTACAGAAACTCCGTCAAATTCAAAAGTAAGAACCCCTTTTTCATTAAGGGTATCCATAGCCTCATTGCCGTTCATCTCTGTCAGGGCCTGTCTAATGTGATTCAGCTGTTTTCCGTACTTAGGACCTACAGTCTTTAACTGAGGCTTAAAGGTATAAGAGGTAAATTCTCTCACATCATCAGTGAAAATAACCTGTTTTACATTCAGTTCCTCTTCAACGATCTCCTTATAAAAATCAGGAAGAACATTGGGAGCTTTTACAAACATACGTCCAATGGGCTGACGGTTCTTGATATTAGCAGTATTTCTGGCAGCCCGGCCCAAAACTACAATCTTTAATACCTCATCCATGCGGCTTTCCAGCTCTTTATCAATATGAGCCTGATCAGCAGCAGGGAAATTGCACAAATGAATGCTTTCCGGGGCATCCCTGTCAACCTTACGCACCAGATTCTGATAGATCTGCTCTGTCATAAAGGGAATCATAGGAGCGGCTGTCTTGCTTACTGTTACCAGAGCAGTGTAAAGAGTCATATAGGCATTGATCTTATCCTGTTCCATACCTTTTGCCCAGAAACGATCTCTGCTCCTTCTTACATACCAGTTGCTCATATCATCCACAAATTCCTGGAGCGCTCTGGCCGCCTCTGGAATCTGATAATTTTCCAGACAGCTGTCCACAGTAAGAACCAGACTGTTCAGCTTGGAGAGCAGCCATTTATCCATAACAGAAAGTTTCTCATAGTCCAATGTATACTTTGTGGGATCAAATTCATCTATATTCGCATAAAGAACGAAGAATGCATAGGTATTCCACAAGGTTCCCATAAACTTTCTCTGACCTTCCATTACAGCCTTGCCATGGAAACGGTTCGGCAGCCATGGAGCGCTGTTAATATAAAAATACCAGCGAATAGCGTCAGCTCCGTAGGTCTCAAGAGCCTCAAAAGGATCTACTGCATTTCCTTTGGACTTACTCATTTTCTGTCCATTCTCATCCTGAACATGTCCCAAAACAATAACATTTTTATAAGGAGCCTTATTGAATATCAGGGTAGAAATAGCCAGCAGCGAATAAAACCATCCTCTTGTCTGATCTACAGCCTCGGAAATAAAGTCTGCCGGAAACTGCTGCTCAAACACTTCTTTATTCTCAAACGGATAATGATGCTGGGCAAAAGGCATAGAGCCAGAATCAAACCAGCAGTCAATCACCTCAGGAACGCGCTTCATCTCTTTTCCGCACTTGGGACAATTAATCGTAACCGCATCAATATAGGGGCGGTGCAGTTCAATATCATCAGGACAATTGGAAGACATGCTCTTTAATTCCTCAATGCTTCCGATGGAATGCTGATGTCCGCACTCACACTCCCATACATTAAGAGGTGTTCCCCAATAACGGTTTCTGCTGATTCCCCAATCCTGAACATTCTCCAGCCAGTCTCCGAAACGGCCTTTTCCAATGCTTTCCGGAATCCAATTAATGGTATTGTTGTTGCGGATGAGATCTTCCTTTACCGCCGTCATCTTAATAAACCAGGATTCTCTGGCGTAATAGATCAGCGGTGTGTCACATCTCCAGCAGTGAGGATAGCTGTGCTCAAATAAAGGCGCGGAAAATAAAAGTCCTCTCTCCTCCAGATCCTTTAACACCATAGGATCCGCCTTCTTGCAGAAAGTTCCTGCCCACTTAGTCTCCGCTGTCATCTCGCCTTTTGCATCTACCAGCTGAACAAATGGAAGATCATATTTTCTTCCCACCTTTGAGTCGTCCTCACCAAAAGCCGGCGCAATATGAACGACACCAGTACCGTCCATTAAAGTAACATAGGTATCGCACACTACATAATATGCCTTCTTGGAAGGCTTAACGAAATCAAACAGGGGCTCGTACTCTGTGTACTCCAGATCCTTTCCCTTGTATCTCTCCAGGATTTCATACTGGCCCTCAAGAACAGACTCACACAGTGCTTCTGCCAGATAATAGGTATAGTCCCCATTTTTAATCTTCACATAGGTCTCATCCGGATGGACACAGAGAGCCACATTTGACGGCAGTGTCCACGGCGTTGTGGTCCAGGCCAGAATATAAGCATCCTCTCCCTTTACCTTAAAGCGGGCAATGGCAGAGCGTTCTTTTACATCTTTGTATCCCTGAGCCACCTCATGGCTGGACAGAGGGGTACCGCATCTTGGACAGTAAGGCACAATTTTAAAGCCTTTATACAAAAGTCCCTTTTCCCAGATCTGCTTCAAAGCCCACCATTCAGATTCTATAAATGTATTGTCATAAGTTACATACGGATGCTCCATGTCTGCCCAGAAACCTACAGTCTTGGAGAAATCTTCCCACATTCCCTTATACTTCCAAACACTTTCTTTACAATGCTTGATAAAGGGTTCCAAACCGTATTCCTCGATCTGTTCCTTTCCGTCCAGGCCCAGCATCTTTTCCACTTCCAGCTCTACGGGAAGACCATGGGTATCCCATCCGGCCTTTCTCGGCACATCATAGCCTTTCATAGTCCGGTATCTGGGGATCATATCCTTAATAACCCTGGTAAGCACATGACCAATATGAGGCTTTCCGTTGGCAGTTGGCGGGCCATCATAAAACGTATAGGTCTTTGCCTTCTTTCTGTTATCAATACTTTTCTGAAAGATATGATTGTCTTCCCAGAACTTTTCAACTTCTTTCTCTCTGGCAACAAAATTCAAGTCTGTTGGAACCTTGTTGTACATTGTCTGAGTCCTCCTTCTCTTACTTCCATCAGCAGTCAGCTGAGCGTACACAAAAACAAAAAAGCCCTCATCCTGTAATCAGGACGAAGGCAGGGTTCTCCGCTGTACCACCTATTACTGCATACCTGTATATGCGCTCCCCTTAACGCAGGAACCGCGGCCTGGCTTACTTCTCTGTTTCAGCCGGCAACTCCGGAGTGATCTTCACTGCCGTATGACTCTCACCGGACTTTCACCATCTCCGGCTCGCTTTGGATTTTATACAGCGTTACTGTCTCCTTCAACGTCTTTTCATAGATTGATTCTCTCACATGCCTAATTATTATAGATTTTACAGGAAGAAATGTCAAGGGAAAACCTGGGAAAATCACATAGAAACGGGTATCCATCCATCAATCAGAATGTGATACCCGTTCTACCATACTTCATCCATTGGACTATTTCCTTTCTTTTGTCGATACAAATGTACCAGGATGCTCTATATACAATATTCCTTCTGCAGCCTTTCAATGTAATCTCACTTCAAATCAATGGGTGCACGTAGGAACTTTCTTCCCCTGCATAACGAATATTGGAAATAATATGATTTTCCGCTTTTTCCTTCCGGCTTCATCCATGCTTTCGCATTTATCCATCACCGGAGCAATGATTATATGAATTGTGCAGATCGGTTTTCCTGCCTGACTAAACGCTCAGGTGGCTGTTATCATTTCGGTGGAATCTCCTCCTTTCTTATTTGCTTTCTTCTTTCTTTTGATGGTTATATTATATATCATATGGAATATTTTTTCAATACATTTTAGAAATTCTTAATATATTATTTTAATATTATATTTTTTATCGAAATTATTACATTTATATTACATATATTCCCACTTTATTCTGATTTTATTTTTAATATTTTGTGTTTGTTTGTATTTTTCTGTTTATTTGTTAAATTATATATATTTTTTTACAATCTATCTCTTTGTCTGATTCTGCCGTTATCCCTTCTCTCAACCTTAAAAAACAATATTTTTTATTGTTATTTTTTTGTCAATCTCATTGTATTTTCTCCATCTTATGATATAATAGGGACATTTAAAACCGCTTCCGATCCGCCAGGAATTGGAGGCAGATCAAAATACAGGGATGCGTCCCTCAAAAGAAAAGGGGAATTATCATGAGTCAGCGGAATTTAACTTTATTAACCGATCTTTATGAGTTAACCATGATGCAGGGATACTTTAAAGAAAAAGATGCCAATGAAACTGTAATTTTTGACGCTTTCTATCGTTCCAATCCCGGTGGAAACGGCTATGCTATCTGCGCAGGCCTGGAACAGGTCATTGAGTATATTAACAACCTCCATTTCGACCAAGAAGACATTGCTTATCTAAAAACTACCGGGCTTTTTGAAGATGACTTTCTGGATTATCTGGAACATTTCCGTTTTTCAGGAGATATTTATGCCATACCGGAGGGTACCGTGGTATTCCCGCGTGAACCCCTTGTAAAAATTATTGCTCCAATTATGGAAGCTCAGCTAATTGAAACAGCTCTTTTAAATATCATTAACCATCAAAGCCTGATTGCCACAAAAACGGCCAGGGTTGTCTATGCTGCCAATGGAGACGGAGTCATGGAATTTGGGCTGCGCAGAGCACAGGGACCTGATGCGGGCATCTACGGAGCCAGAGCTGCCATGATCGCAGGCTGCATCGGAACTTCCAATGTACTGGCAGGAAAGATGTTTCATGTTCCTGTAAAAGGAACCCACGCTCACAGCTGGATTATGAGCTTCCCTGATGAACTGACTGCCTTCCGCGCTTACGCCAAACTGTATCCCAGTGCCTGTATTCTTCTGGTTGATACCTACGATACCTTGAAGTCTGGTGTCCCCAATGCCATAAAAGTATTTACGGAAATGAGGGAAGC
Source organism: Candidatus Hungatella pullicola (assembly GCA_019114305.1). Lineage (GTDB taxonomy): Bacteria > Bacillota > Clostridia > Lachnospirales > Lachnospiraceae > Hungatella_B > Hungatella_B pullicola. The sequence continues at coordinate 15,730 of DXFU01000029.1, forward strand.
CGGAATCCCCCTTACCTTCTACGGAATCCGTTTAGACAGCGGTGATCTTGCTTATCTTTCCAAAAAGGCAAAGAAAATGTTAGATGAGGCAGGATTTACAGATGCCGTAATCTCTGCTTCCAACGATCTGGATGAGACGCTTATTAACAGTTTAAAAATTCAGGGAGCTGCCATTAACTCCTGGGGCGTTGGCACCAATCTGATTACCTCCAAAGACTGCCCGTCTTTTGGCGGCGTTTACAAACTGGCAGCTGTTTTAGACAAAAAAACAGGTCAGTTCATGCCGAAAATCAAGCTTTCTGAAAACGCTGAGAAAATCACCAATCCCGGAAATAAGGCTATTAAGAGAATTTACAGCAAGGAAACCGGCAAGATTATTGCTGATCTGATCTGTCTGGAAGGCGAGAAATATGAGGAATCCAATTCCCTTCTTCTCTTTGATCCCATTGAAACCTGGAAGAAGACCCATCTTGCTCCTCATACTTATACCATCAGAGACCTTATGGTCCCTGTATTCCAAAAAGGCCAGTGTGTATACCAGTCGCCTTCTGTCATGGATATCCAGGCTTACTGCAAACGAGAACTGGATACTTTATGGGATGAGTCCCGCCGTCTTGTAAATCCTCACGAGGTTCATGTAGATTTGTCCAATCAGCTGTGGCATATGAAAAATCAGCTGCTGGACACCTATCATTTTAAAGATTAAGCTCAGCAGCAGAGGAGGACCTATGATTTTATATTTTTCAGGAACGGGAAACAGCCAATACGTTGCCAGAAGAATGGGAAAAATAATTGACGATAAGGTTATTGACCTTTTTGAAAAAATAAAAAATAAGGATTTATCGAAAATCCGATCTGAGCGTCCGTGGGTTATCGTTGCTCCCACTTACGCCTGGAGAATCCCCCGCATTGTGCAGAAATGGCTAGAAGGTACGGATCTTACGGGAAACAGTGATATCTATTTTGTATTAACCTGCGGCGACAGCATTGGAAATGCAGGCAAATATCTTCAAAAGCTTTGCGCCGCAAAAAAGATGAATTACTGCGGTTGTATGGGAATTACAATGCCGGAAAACTACCTCGCGCTATTTTCTACTCCCACAGCAAAAGCGGCGGCGCAAATCATAGAAAACGCTCAGACACCCATAGAGCAGGCAGCGCGTTTTCTTAAAAACGGCGAAGCTTTTCCAAAATCAAACAGTCCTTTCGGCGACAAACTAAAAAGCTCCATTATCAATCAGATATTTTATCCTATGTTCGTCCATGCAAACAAATTTTATACCACTGACAGCTGCGTATCCTGCGGAATTTGTATGAAGGTCTGCCCCCTCGAGAATATTCGGCTGGAAGCTGGGAAACCGGTTTGGGGAGATGGGTGCACCCACTGTATGGCGTGTATCTGCCGCTGTCCGAAGGAAGCCATTGAATACGGAAAACACAGCAAAGGACTGCCGCGTTATATTTGTTCAAAAGAAGCATAAGAAAAGGGAGGAGATGATACTTTAAAAGCATCATCTCCTCTTTTATATCTGCTTTTTTACAATGCTGTATTCGTTGCCCATACGAAAATAAGGGCATCGCTCTACGGAGTTGGATAAAAAGCGTATCATATCATCTTCATCCAGATCCATTTCACACTCATAATATTCATACTCTTCATTATAAGAATAATACATACAGTATTCACAGCTGGCTGTTTCTTTCATCCTTTTACCTCTCTTTTTCTATGTCTCCATCTTCCTTTTAAAAATCGAAAAACCGTCTCATCCATCAGCCAGGCCGCTGCCAGGGAAACAGCGAAGGTAAGTCCCGCACTCCATCCGATTCTGGCTAGATAATAATGCCTTGCGCCGCTGGTCTCCACCGCCGCCCTGACAAAATAATGAAGAATAAAGTAATGAATCAGGTAAAGAGTATAGCTGTGACGGCTGATGAAAAAGGCTGCTTTCTTTAAAAACGCAGGTCCTCTGTCCCCATAAAATTCAAACAGAATAAAAATACATGCTGCCATGGCTGTCATAGTAGGTGCAAGGTCGTGAATTCCCGGAAGATTGTCAGGAGTAAAAATTTTCTGGAACATGGTAATCCCATATCCTCCTATGCCCAAAAAAACAAACAGTCCTGTCTGCTTTCTGGTACACAGCCGCTTCAACCCATATCCTAAAATAAAATATATCACCCAGCCCTTAAAAATCATATATTCCAGACTGCCTTCCACATTGATCTGAAACAGGTTCATGTAGGTACACAGCCCCTGTACTGCCACCATAAGAATTAAGAAGATTTTAAGCTCCCTATCTGTCATAGCCTGAAGCATTCGGGCCAAAAACGGAGCGCATAAGTACAGCGCCATAATCACATACATAAACCATAAATGGGAGGTCTGAGGGATGGTTCCCTCCAAAAGACCATGAACAAAGGCCTTTACATGCTCAAGCCAGGTAAGGTCTAAGCTTTCTCTGCTTAAATAAACATAATACGCATAATAACACAGACTGCAGAAAAAAAATGGAATCCCAATCTCTTTCAGACGCTTCCAATAGAAACCTTTTATATCTTCCGTACCGGAATTCAAAAGAAACAGGCCGCTGAGCATAAAATAAATTCCCACAAAAGCCAGCAGCACAGGCGTAACAGCTGCGGCAAACAGCCATTGGTTCTGATTTGCTGATTCTGCAGGTATGGCATGGACTGTCACAATCGCCATAACAGCGATTGCCCGGAGGTAATCATACTTAATCTGTCGTTTTTCCAAAGGCTTTTCCTCCTGTTCCGCTTTATGGAATACAGTATAACACCAAGGTATCATCCAGGCAAATAAAAGATTTGGATTTTTTTTTATTTTTTTTAAAAAAAGGGTAGACAAACTTAAAATCCTGTGATAGTATAAAGGAGCTGTCGGGAACGACAGTAAGAAATAAAGGAAAAGGGCCTATTGGTCAAGCGGTCAAGACGCCGCCCTCTCACGGCGGAAACCCGGGTTCGATTCCCGGATAGGTCATAAGCCTTCGGATTATTTCCGAAGGCTTTTTCTTTTTATACGATCTTATCCATTTTCTTTTCCAGCTGATCCTCTTCTTCCTCCTGTCTTGTTACATAATCTGCCAGCATGTCTATAAAAGCACTGCCTTTTGGTCTTTCGGCCAGCGTTCTTCCCGCGATATCATCTAAAAGCTCTCTGTCTCCATGTTCCCAGATCAGCGTGATTACTGTTCTGATATTTCTCTCCACACATTTAACAGATGTACGGAAACGTTTTGCGGCATCAACATACACTCCCTTGGTAACATACTGAATTGCTGTCCGGTCCTCTATGGCAAGGGATGTGCAGTACACCACATACTCAAATCCCACATAAGTACCTGTCGCTCCCAACCTCCTAAGTAATTGTCTGATGCTTTTTTCTTTTGTCATTTTAATTCCTCCCTATGGGGAGAATAAATGGAAATTGCCAGAATATCAATTTATACTCCCCTACAAATTCCGTCATAATATGCCGGTATTTGTTCCACGAAATAAATTGACAAGATCTTACATATTTTTCCAAATTAAATAAAAAATTCCATTCTACAGCAAAAAAGTACTGTAAAACGGAATTTTAAATCGTGCTATAAAGGACATAAAAATATTATCATTTGGATTTCGTCCTCTTAATCACTTTTAATCTTGTAAACTCTTCCCTGTCTTTTTCTTCCAGTGAATTGGAAATATCCCGAACAAGAGCCGTATACATAGGAATAGTAATATTTTTCAGGGCATTGGCTCTTTTCTGTGTCTTTTTAATCCCCGCTGCCAGCCGATAAGCGCTGGTTTCCACCATAGCCAGCCGAATAGTCAGTTCCTTTACCCGGTTAAAGGCCTCAATAGCCTGATCTAAGGACTCTCTTGTACTATAAAAGGCATAAGACGGAAGTTTCTGTTCCGGCTTTACATAGCGTACCAAAGGAATCTCCGTTCCCATAATGCTTCTTGCCTTAATTTCCACAGAATTCTCCACTGGTATGGATTTTCCGATTTCCTCAACGTAATTGATTCCCAGCTCAATATTGGCCCTCTGGAGGGCTTTATAGGCAGCGGCGTAAGTTTCATCAATTTCAGACTGAATCTCTTTGGCCTGGTCAATCAGGTCGAACAGCTCTCTTATAAGAATATTTCTCTTTTTATCCATCAGCTCATAGCCCTGGCTGGCCAGAGCCAGAGAATTCTTAGCAAGAATCAGATTTCCCTTGGTGGGAAAAGTATTAGGATTCATCTGCCTCACCTTCTGTCTGTGCCGGATGATAGTACTCATCCAAAATCTTCGTGTCAATACGATCCAGTTCTGTTCTTGGAAGAAGACCCAAAAGCTTCCACCCAAGGTTCAATGTATCAGTAATGCTCCGGTTTTCATGGGGATCCTGGCCGATAAACTGCTCCTCAAAAGCTTTTCCAAATATCAGATACTGTTTGTCAATAGGAGACAGCTCATCCTCTCCGATTACGGATGCCAGAGCTCTGGCATCCCCTACCTTAGCATAACAGGAAAACAACTGGTTTGCCACATCCTGATGGTCCTTTCTGGTATAGCCTTCACCGATTCCGTCTTTCATCAGACGTGATAAAGAGGGAAGCACACTGACAGGCGGGTAAACAGACTGGCCCTGCAGAGTTCTGTCCAAAACAATCTGCCCCTCCGTAATATATCCTGTAAGGTCAGGAATGGGATGAGTGATATCATCGTTAGGCATAGTCAAAATAGGAATCTGGGTAACAGATCCGTCAATTCCTTCCACAATTCCCGCCCGCTCGTAAATAGCCGCCAGCTCGCTGTACAGATATCCGGGGTAACCTTTTCTTGATGGAATCTCCCCCTTCGAAGAAGAAACCTCTCTCATAGCCTCAGCAAATGAGGTCATATCCGTTAAAATCACCAAAATATGCATACTCTTTTCAAAAGCCAGATATTCTGCAACTGTAAGCGCCAATTTAGGCGTAATCAAACGCTCAATAACAGGGTCATTGGCCAAATTTACAAACATGGTCACATGGTCTGCGGCTCCGCTTTCCTCAAAGGTTCTCCGAAAGAAGTCAGCCACATCGTATTTCACTCCCATGGCGGCAAACACAATTCCGAAGTTATCTTCCCCACCTCCCAAGGACGCCTGCTCTACAATCTGGGCGGCCAGCTGGTCATGAGGAAGTCCGTTTCCGGAAAAAATAGGTAGCTTCTGACCTCTTATCAAAGTAGTCAGCCCATCTATGGCAGAAATTCCTGTATGAATATAATTTCTGGGATACTCCCTGGCCACGGGATTTAAGGGTTTTCCATTTACATCCAATTTTTTCTCTCCCCGAATGGGCCCCAGACCATCGATATGCTGACCAATTCCATTAAAAGTCCTGCCCAGCATATCTACAGATACTTCTACTTCCATGGGACGTCCTGTAAGTCTGGTTCTGGTATTCCTTAACGCCATATTTTCCGTGCTTTCAAAGACCTGGATAATCGCTTTATCATTGTAAATCTCAACAATTTTTCCCAGCTTTTTTTCCTTCCCGTCTACTGTCATCTCAACAATTTCGTCATAAGCCGCCCCCTGAACGCCTTCCAGCACCACAAGAGGTCCGTGAATGGAGCTGAGTCCAAGATATTCAATTGCCATAATCAAACCTCCTATGCATTGGCTTCAATAACAGCCTCATAAAAATCATCAATTGCCTTTTTGTAGTTTTCCAGCAAATCCAGCCTGTCAATGGGGACATCATATTTTATAGATATCACTTTTTGGAATATATCGTAACGCTTCAGCACGGACATAGGCATTCCCATGCCGATAAGAGCCCTGCATTTCCGGTAAAGATAGAGAATAATTTCCATCATAAGAAATTGCTTTTTCATTGGAACGCAGGTATCTTCCTTGTGGAAAGCGTTTTGCTGAAGGAAGCCAAGCCGTATGACTCTGGCAATTTCCATAACCAATTTCTGATCATCGGGAAGCACATCACTTCCTATGAGCTTTACAATTTCCATCAGGCTGTTTTCTTTTGTAAGAATCTGCACCAGCTGATTTCTGTAATCCACAAATCTGGAGTCTACATGCTCTGTATACCAGGGCATCAGCTCAGACAGATATTCAGAATAGCTGGTCAGCCACTGAATCGCCGGAAAATGTCTGGCATAAGCCAGATTTTTATCAAGGCCCCAGAAACACCGGACAAAACGTTTGGTATTTTGGGTTACCGGCTCTGAAAAATCGCCCCCCTGTGGGGAAACCGCGCCGATAATGGTCACAGAGCCTTCACTGCCGTTTAAGTTCTCCATCATGCCGGCTCTCTCATAGAAAGCCGAAAGACGGGAAGCCAGATATGCTGGGAAACCTTCCTCTGCAGGCATCTCTTCCAATCTTCCTGACAGCTCCCGCAAAGCTTCTGCCCATCGGGAAGTGGAATCGGCCATAATCGCCACATGATATCCCATATCACGGTAATATTCCGCCAAAGTCAGACCGGAATACAAACTTGCCTCTCTGGCGGCTACCGGCATATTGGATGTATTGGCAATAAGGGTAGTCCGATCCATAAGAGGATTTCCCGTTTTCGGATCCAGAAGCTCCTTGAATTCCTCCAGAACCTGAGTCATCTCATTTCCCCGCTCACCGCAGCCGATGTAAATAATAATATCCGCGTCAGACCACTTGGCAATCTGATGCTGAGTCATAGTCTTCCCTGTTCCAAATCCTCCCGGAATACAGGCGCACCCTCCCTTTGCCAACGGAAAGAGGGTATCCAGAATTCTCTGGCCTGTAATCAGCGGACTTAAAGCCGGATACCGCCGGTTCACCGGTCTGGGAACACGGATGGGCCACTTTTGGGTCATAGTCAAAACCCGCTCCCTTCCATCTGCCAGCTGAAGCTTTACCAACGGCTGGTCAATGGTATAATTCCCATCATCGGCCGTCCATATTACTTTTCCTTCTGCGTCAGGAGGAACCATAACCCGATGGACAATGGCTCTTGTCTCCTGCACCTGAGCTATGACAAAACCGGGATACAGCATATCTCCCTCTTTCACTGTCAGCTGTGTCTCCCACAGTCTCTCTTTATCCAAAGCTTCCACATGGATGCCTCTGTCAATATAAGCGCCTCCTGTCTTCCTGATTACATTAAGAGGTCTTTCAATGCCATCAAAAATACTTCCAAGGATTCCGGGTGCCAAAGTTACACAAACAGGTGCGCCGCTTCCCTTTACTTCCTGCCCCGGACGTATTCCTGAGGTCTCTTCATATACCTGAATGGTAGTTCTGTCCTTAGTCAGGCCAATTACCTCTCCTACCAGCCTTTGTTCTCCAACATAAACCATCTCATTCATCCGAAAGCCCGGATCGCCCTCCAGGTAAACGATGGGCCCGTTAATACCATAGATTATTCCTGTCTTTTCCACTTGCCTGCCTCCTGCATTCCTTTCCATTTCCTACAAGGTAATCTGAAAGGATCTCTCCAGCTCCTCTATACGGGCCTGGAAGGAATCATCAATGAGAATATTTTTCTCCGGTATAGCCGCCCGGATGCCGCCTAAAAAGGAAGCGCTGCCTACGGCAGTTTCCGCCTGGCATACAGCGGCTATATGCTCCAGCCATTTCTGATCGCTGGCATCCAGATAAATAACCACCCGACTGCTGCCGGCGAATTCTCTGGCAGCTTTCGCCTGACGCTCCAGCAGCTTTCCATATTCCGGGGCATCCTTGAAAGCAGCCAGACGTCTTTTCAGTTCTTCCATAAGACCATCCTTCAGCTGTCCCTGTTTCTGGTTCTGTTCCCTTCGAATAGCCATCTGCTCCAGCGCCAGCTGACGGTTCAGCTGGTGCTGAATTTTTTCTCCTGCAGCCTTAACCTCCATATCAGCCTGCCGTCTTGCATCTTTTTTATGCTCCTCCAAAGATGCCTCCAAAGACTGGCGGTACTCCTTCAGCATGCGCTCATTTCTTTCCTTGGCATCGGAGAAACAGATTGCCTGAAAATGTTCGAGTTTTTCTTCTAATGTCAATGCTTTCACCTCGTTTGCCTACAGCTTCAGCCCTATGGCTTCGCTTACATAGGAAGTTATAAAATCCGCCTTCCGCCCTGTTCCATGACGGTCCGGTATCTCAATAATCAAAGGAAGCTCTCTCTCCAGCTTGACCTTATTAACTAAATCGGGAAAATCTCTTCCAAACTTCTCAGTTAAAAGAAGAATCCCAATATCCCGGTCTGAAAAGGCTTTTGTCAGCGCCTCTTTCAGCTCCTCTTTCTCATGTACCACAACGCCCTCCACTCCGGCCAGCCTCATACCGGTGAGGGTATCAATATTATCACTGATTAGATAGATTTTCATTACAGCTGTCCCAGAATCATAAAGGAGATAATCAAGCCGTAAAGACAGACACCTTCTGCCAGACCTGCGAAGATCAGGGATTTACCGAAGACTGAGGAGTCCTCGCTGATAGCTCCCAAGGCGGCTGAGGCTGCCGCGGATACTGCGATTCCGCCGCCGATTCCAGAAAGGCCCGTAGACAAAGCTGCCGCAATATATCCCAGACCGGCGGAAGATACTGCTGCTGAAGATTCCTGAGCTGCCTGAGCGGTTCCTGAGAACATGCACACTGCTGAAAAGATCAACGTTCCGAAAAACAAAAATACATTAATTGCAAGGCACGTTTTATACCTTTTTCTTGTTTTTGCTCCTGCCGCAAAGGCACCAAAAGGAATTACAATGCTGAGAATCAGGGCAATGGCCAATAATATTTTTACTGTAAGTGACATGTTGTGTGTCCTCCTTAATTTTTATTGCTTTCTAATATGCCTTCATTTCCATAAGGCTTAAATTCCCGTCCCGTTCCCCGGTAAAAACGGCTGAATATTTCATAGTACTCCAGTCTTAACACCTGAATACCGACAATCAGCCCCTCCATACCGCAAACAATCAGGTTTCCAAGAACAACTACTGCCCAATTAGGGTTTCCTGCCTCGGCTCCAGCCAACATCATCACGACCTCCATCATAGCTGCATGACTGACGGCGAAAGCCCCCACCCGTACAAAAGAAAGGGTATTGGAGAAATAGCTGAGCAGCATCTCAAACAGCTCGAAGAAGCCTTGAACGAAAAACATTCCCTTCTGCTCCGGCATAATCCTGCTTTTCCGTTCCGCCAAAGCCATCAGCGGCTCCTTAAAGAAAATCACAAGGAGAGGCAGACCAAACATCACGGCCAGAAGAGCCGTGGCGGGAATGGAATTTCCTGTCATAAACAGTACAAGAACTCCAAGGACGCTTCCGTAAAATATGAGACCTGCTACGCCGTTTTTATCAAACCAGGCGCTTTCCAGATCTTTGGTACGGATTCCGTTGACAATATTTAATACCATGGCAGCCACAATAATAACCATTCCAATAGCAATTGCCACCACAAACACCGTGTTCAGCCTTCCAATAAGAGGCAGCGTTGTCATATGACTGGCTGGTCTGAGCCACAAAGGCTCCAGAATATCTTCAAAACCAAATACACTTCCAAACAGGAATCCAAATACAGTGGAGCAGATTCCGCAGCAGGATATAATTGCCGCCAGACTAAGCTTTCTGGTTCTGTAAAGGAACAAGCCCCCAACAAACAGCACAAGCCCCTGTCCCACATCACCGAACATAAAACCAAAAAGTACCGAATAGGTAATACCAATTAATATAGTGGGATCCAGTTCTCTGTATGCCGGAATACCGTACATTCGAATAAACATTTCAAAGGGCTGAAACAAACCAGGATTTTTCAGCTTAGTTGGAGGAGTGCTTAAAACATTGCCATGTTCGTCCTCCATATAGCAGAAAATCTTATCATCTCCATCCAGTTCCTTTCTCAGAGCAACCGCATCCCTTTCTACCATCCAGCCGCAGAGAATATAGAAAGTCTCTGTGCTGTGATGGGTGCAGGCCGCCAGCTTTCTCACGTCAAAATTCCTGGAATAAGAGGCAAGGCGGGTATAAGCTGCCCGAAGTTTTTCTCTGTTTTCTTCCAAAATTTTTTTCTTTTTCTCTTCCGCTTTTTTTTCTTCTTCTTCCAAGGCAGTTATTTTCTCATTCAGCTGCCGGACTGCTTCGCTGGGAGTTCCCTCATAGTCATCCGGCACATACAGCCGCTCAAAATGATACGAAGCAAAAATTGCATCAATCTTCTTGGAAATTGAGGCGGGTACAAAATACACAATAGACACATAAGCCTCGTCCTCATGGCATTTATAGACAATGGCATCCAGCCGTTCCTCCGCCTCTCTTTCAAATTGCAGAAAATATTCCTTGGGGAATCTTCCAAAACGATAACGCACGTGGGTAAACTGGAACAGCCTGTGGAACTCAAAATTCAGTTCCTGGAACGGCATCACTTTTTCTCTGGAAGCCTTCAGTTCCTCCAATTCCCCGGCCGCCTTTTCCATCTGCACCGAGACCTCCTGCACTGCCTCTGACAGTCTCCGCACCGTATCAATGGCTTCCGGCAGGGACATCTCATTTCCTTTTTGTTTTTCGTCCCCTTTGCCGCCGGAAGTTTGTCCCAATTCTTTTATCAAAGATGACGCCAGACGGTATTCTTCCTTGTAAGGATTAATTTCCAGATAAGGCTTTAAATTGGTCACTGTTTTAAGCTCAGACAGTGCGTTTTCCAGCTGTATCTCATACCGGCTCAGATATTGGCTCATCACCCGGTCAATATCCTCTTTGGGGCCTGTAATACTGATAAATTTCATTCTTTCAATCATAATCCATTCCCCCTTTCACCTGTTATATCAATGATTGGCAATATATTGGATTATTTCTTTAGAAGGCACCTGGTAGCGGATGCCCTCTATTACAGTAATAATCTTTTTCAGTTCCGCTTCTTTAAAATAAAGATAAGAATACATGGACGCGATGGAATACGGTTTCTCTTTTTCCAGAGTGGTGTGGAGACGATTTAAAATAAACCGGTATAAAATCTCCAAATCCGGCTCATCCTCCATATCGGCCTTTTTCAACATTTTCCCATACCAGGTGTAAGACAGAAGCTGATAAAAATCTTCCGCTGTGGAAGACTCAATCAGCTTGTTCAGCTGCTCTTTTTTCAACCGGCTCCTAATTGGCACCAGCATTGTTCTGATCTGGTCCGAAACCATGGAGTAATATTTTTTCCCCCGATAAATCCATTGTAAATTCAGAATCTCTATTTTAATTCCTAGAGTTTCGCGGATCATTTCCCTGTCCCATTTGGGAATCTTCGCCTTCAGATCTCTCCAGGTTTTCTTAAAATAGAACAAATCCAAAGCCGTCTCATAAGCAAAAGAATCCTTAACCTCTCTGTCCATAAGAGGCAACAATGCCTGCTCATAAATGGTTCCTCTCATATAACCTAAGAATTCATCCAAAGAAGCAGATTGGGATATCTGGCCTAAAGGCACATCAGAATGTTCCCTGAAAAACTCGTCATATCGGTAAAGTCCCAAAGCTTCCGGCTTGTGGGCCGCGGCGTTTCTTAGACATCTTTTTAAAATATCAATCTCAAAATGCATAAAATAAAAATCCAGGAAATATCTTTGTTTCATGCTGCAGAACTGATACAGCTTGGTATATTCATGAAAAAGGGAGCCTGCCAGCAGCTGCTCAATCACGCCTCTGTGAAGGGAAGCGTCAGAAAGATTTTCAAACGTCTGGCTGTAAGCAGGAAAAGTTCTTAAAAACTCCACAGCCTCCGCTACTGTAGGCAGCTCGGCCATCTTTTTATAATCCTCTATAGTCAGAAGCTTCCCTTCCAGCGCTCTTACCTTGGCAGTAACAGCTCCATAAGATATCAGCCCTTTCATATACTACTCTCCTGTCACATGACAAAACATTTCCTGCAGATACTGTTCTCTGTGTTCCCGGCATTGCTTTTCCAGATCTTCCACTGCCTGCCGCGCCTCTTTTCGCAGTCTTTCCAGCTTCTCATCCATAGCAGCCTGAAGCTGCTGCTTCTGCCTTTCAATTCTTTCCTCGGTTTCCCGGGCAAGGGCTGTGTCAAATGCCTCCGTATCCTTTTGGATCTGGTCCGCAATCTGTTTCTTCGCCACATTCCCCTCTTCAATAATGCCGGCGGATGCTTCTTCTATTTCTGAAATTTTGGATATAATCCGGTCCATAGCCTTCCCTCCTTCATTTGAAGCATTTGCCTCTATCATACACTTTTTATAAAAAAAAACAAGAGTTGACCAAAGATTTTATAATTTTACACCAAATACAAAAAATTTATACACTGGAAATAATCTTGACAAATACTTCTGATCAACCCATAATGAATTCATTCCCCTTATAGTATAGGAGGTGTTAATATTGAAACAATGTATGGATTCTGAAAATCTTCATCGGCGCTTTAAAAAAATCATCGGACAAGTTCAGGCGATTGATCGTATGGTAGACGAAGATGTTCCCTGTGAAGATATTCTTGCCCAGATCAATGCAGCCAAATCCGCCCTCCACAAGGCCGGACAGGTAGTTCTGGAAGGTCATATTAAACACTGTGTAAGAGACGGAATTGAACACGGGGATGCAGATCAAACCATTGCCAATTTCACAAAAGCAGTGGAACGTTTTGCAAATATGAAGTAAGCAATAGAAAAAACCACTGCTGCCAAACAACGGGGCAAATAAAAACTGGCCTTGACAACCAATACCCCTATAGGTATAATCTCTTTCAAAGATACCTATAGGGGTATTGGCATATACGAAGGAGGTTTTGTATGAGAAAACTGGAAGAAATTTTGGAATGGGGAGGCACAAAACGGGATATTCTCTTCCTGATTCTTTCTGCCGCGGCATTGATTGTCAGTATTTTTGACCTGGTCCCCCTTCCCTTTGATGCCGCATGGGTGGCAATTATTTTATGTGGCATTCCTATTATTCTGGAAGCTGTCATTGGTCTTGTGACCTCCTTTGACATTAAGGCGGATGTCTTAGTTTCCCTCGCTTTGATCGCTTCCGTTATTATTGGGGAGAACTTCGCTGCAGGTGAAGTGGCATTTATTATGCAGCTTGGCGCTCTTTTAGAGGGTCTGACAGTTGCCAAAGCAAGGGCCGGCATTGAAAAACTGGTTCATCTGACCCCCCGCACAGCCCGGATTATTTCCGGAACAGAGGAAAAAATCATTCCTGCCGAAGAAGTACAGGTAGGAGATCTTCTTCGTGTGCTTCCCGGAGAAACAGTCCCTGTGGATGGAATCATTATTTCCGGCCAAACATCTGTAAACCAGGCCGTAATGACCGGAGAATCTCTTCCTGTAGATAAAGGACAGGGGGACAATGTGTCCAGCGGAACGGTCAATCAGTTTGGTGCATTTGATATGAAGGCCTCCAAAGTAGGCGAAGACAGTTCCATCCAGCGGATGATCCGCCTTGTACAGTCCGCTGACGCAGGAAAAGCAAAAATTGTCGGACTGGCAGACCGATGGGCCACCTGGATTGTCGTAATCGCTTTATCCGCTGCAGCTTTAACCGGCTTTATGACTCAGGACATTATCCGTTCCGTAACCATTCTGGTGGTTTTCTGCCCCTGTGCCCTTGTACTGGCAACACCTACAGCCATTATGGCGTCTATTGGCAATGCCACCAAACACGGATTTCTTGTAAGAGAAGGAGATGCTCTGGAACGGCTGGCCGACATCTCAAAAATAACCTTTGACAAAACAGGAACCCTCACTTACGGCACCCCCGAGGTAACTGCTGTTCAAAGTATAATTCCTGCCCTTTCCGACAGTCAGCTGTATCGGCTGGCCGCATCTGCGGAGCTGCGTTCCGAACACCCTCTCGGAAAGGCCGTGGTAAAAGGATACCGTCAGCTAAACAGCGATCCCGTGCCGGAACCGGAGAATTTTCACCTGCTTCCTGGAAAAGGCGTATTAATTCAGACAGAGCATCAGACTGTCGCAGCCGGCAATCAGACTCTTATGAATCATGAAGGGGCTTTCTTTCCGGAACAAGGAATGAAGAATGCTGAAAAATATCTGAAGGAGGGCTGTACTGTCATCTATATAGCGTTAAACGGACAGCCGGCTGGATTTCTGGCTCTTTCAGACACCCTTCGCCCTAATGCTGCTCCTATGATTGAAGATATAAAAAAATCCGGCGTCACACCAGTTCTTCTCACCGGCGACCACGCCAATGCTGCCGGCCATATTGCAGATTCCCTTTCTATTCAGGAGGTATGTTCCCATTGCCTGCCTGAGGATAAGCTGAATTATATTGACAGCTGCCAAGAGAAAGGGCAGAAAATCTGCATGATCGGAGACGGTATCAACGATGCACCGGCCCTGAAAAAAGCCTGGGTTGGCATTGCTATGGGAGGAATTGGAAGCGATATCGCCGTGGATGCCGCTGACATTGCCCTGGTTAACGACGAAATCCGTGAAATCCCCCATCTTCTCCTTCTCTCCAAGCGGATGATGGTAACGATCAAGTGCAACCTTACTTTTTCCATGACTTTAAACTTTATCGCCATCATTTTGGCAATGACGGGATTTCTCAATCCGGTTGTGGGAGCCTTGGTACATAATGCAGGATCTGTTTTCGTAATTATCAATTCAGCTTTTTTGCTGAAATGGAAAGGGAAGAAACAATAGGAAAACTATTTAAAAAACAAAAAAAGGCGCCAAACACGACGCCTTCTGTTATTTTCTGTAGTCATCTCGGATAAAGGGCTCCTGAATCTTCTCTTCAATGAGAATATGGTATTTCCCCGGATGACGGTATGCGTTTCCATGTACTTCACTTCTCCTATATTCCCGAAGCATATCCATGTCAAATCTGGCTATATAAATTCCTTCTTCCTCTCCTGCCTCCAGAATACAAGTATCTCTGGAATCTGTTTCATCAGGAACATAGGCCACTCCGTCAAAGGCAGAGGAATGGCCGTTGCAGTCTGGCTGAGACCCAGGATAATTGCAGGTAGCAATTCCTGTCATATTCTCGTAGGCTCTTGCCCGCAGCTGGGCAAGACGGTTAATCTCCATAGGGCAGGCATTCGGCACTAAAATAATTTCCGCCCCTTTCAGCATCAGTATTCTGGCGCTCTCCGGAAATTCTCGGTCATAGCAGATCATAGCCCCTATTTTCACAGGTCCTGCTGCCGTATCCAAATTCGCTGCATAAAAGTCATTCCCAGCCGTCAGTCTGCGCTCCTCTCCAAAATCGCAGGTATGAACTTTGGAATAATCCAAAACTCTCTTTCCATGGCTGTCAAACACAGTTATGGTATCCCTGGGAAGCGGCTCAAACTGCTCCAGATATGTAATCCCAATGGCCATATCAAGCTCTTTTGCCAGTGAGGCAAATTCCATTACAAATTCCCCATGGGAGGGCACTGCTTCTTCTTTTAGCTCCTTTATATTCTCGCTTATTTGATATCCGCTGCTCCACATTTCTGGAAACAGAGCTATATGGGCTCCCTGCTCTTTCGCCTTCCTGCAGGCAGCAATTCCTATTTTAAGATTTTCTTCCTGGCTGTTTCCTGGTTTGATCTGGAGCAAACCTACATTCAATATACTCATACCATCCTCTTTTCCTGATTATTCTTGAACTCTCTCTTCTGATCATGAATCTACTGAAATTGTAACAGCTTATTTTTGATTTTTCTATAAAAATTTCCGCCGGAGGCAAGATTTTTTTCTTATCTCCGGTGGAATCTTTCTTCTGAAAACAGGCTGCAATGCCCTAATGACAGGAATGTTTCTCTTCGTTTAGACCTCTGGAAGAGGGATTATCAATCAGATCTCCTTTCTCTGTAAAACGAGAGCCGTGGCAGGGGCAGTCCCAGGAGTTTTCCTGAGGATTCCATTTCAGAGCGCATCCCATATGAGGACACCGCTTGGCAGATGGGGTCAAAAGATTTGTCACTGCCTCAAATATATTGACTCCCAGCTGAAGGTGCAGCATACTTCTTGAGGGCGAAAATACAGAAGCGAATGGATTTTCGTTCCCTGCAATCATGTCCCTGAGGATTATAGCTGCCGCCATCGATGAGGTCATCCCCCATTTATTAAATCCAGTTGCCACATAGAAATCAGGCGTTCTTTTGGAATACTGTCCAATATAGGGAATTCCATCCAAAGTAATGCAGTCCTGCGCCGCCCACTGATATGATTTTATAGAGCCGGGATAATACTCTGCCGCCCATGCATCCAGCTTACTCCAGCCTCCTCCTGTTTTTCCAGTGCGGTGACCTCCTCCTCCCATCAAAAGCAGATCTTTGTAATTCCGGAAGGACAATCCCTTTTCATCCTGGTCTATATAAATTCCCTTTACATTTCCGGCGTTTTTCAGCCCAATCACATAGGAGCGGTCCTGATACATTTTCAGAAAATAGCTTCCATGCTTATTATTCATTGGAAAATGAGTTGCTGCAATTATTTTGTCCGCTGTGATTTTTCCCCCATCTGTAACCGCTGTATGAGGAGCCAGCTCCCTTACCCAGGTGTTTTCGTAAATATTCAGTTCCCTGGCAATTGCTGAGGCAAATTTTAAAGGATGGAACTGTGCCTGGTTTTTGATTTTGACCGCGCCTGCGACAGGAAAAGGAAGGGGAAGATCTTTGACGAATTCTCCGGGAAATCCAAGCTGATCCAGGGCCTTCAGTTCCTTCTCAATGAGTTCCCTGTCATAAAGCGAATATACAAAAGAATCTTTTTCCTCATAATCGCAGTCTATGGTCCGACACAGAGCCTGATATTCCTTAAGAGCCGCACAATTAGCTTCCAGATACATCTTTGCCTTTTCCGGACCTAAGTGATTCAGCAGTTTATGATAGATCAATCTGTGCTGTAATGTGATTTTTGCTGTTGTATTCTTTGTAGCTCCGCCGCAGATTCTTTCTGCTTCTGTCAGTACACAGCTGATTCCTGCTTTCTGAAGCATATAAGCGCACAACAGTCCTGCCAATCCTCCGCCAATAATCAGCACATCCGTTTTTGTATCCTTCTTCAGGCTTTGAAAGCGGGGCAGTTCTGAAGTCTCCGGCCAAATAGACATTCCGCATCACCTCCAAAGCCTAGTATGCGCTGTCCCTGAAAATATATTACGATAAAACTTCGTTTTTCTTTATAGTCCTAAACACTCCCCTTTGGTCTCAATCACCTTCTTATACCACCAGAAAGATTTCTTTCCGCATCGGTTCAAAGTTCCTGTATTGTCATCACTTCTGTCTACATAAATAAAACCGTACCGCTTCTTCAGCTCCGCCGCGGAGGCGCTGACCAGATCAATGCTGCCCCATTAAGACGCTTTCAGGTAAGGATGTGGATCCCGTTTTCTTTAAAAAACCGTTTCATATATGCCGGATACGTTCCTTTTTGAGTATTTGTTTAAAAGCGTCTTTATAATGCTTGATTGTGCCATCCCGCAGGTTTCTTGCCTTACAGTCTACCAAATACGCCTCACAGCCCTGCTCAAAGGTCTTTCCGCCGTCCACATTCATCTTGATTTTCTTCATCCGATTGCCTCCTTAAACGAAAAAAAGTTAGACACATCATGAACAAATTGCTCAAAATGATGTGTCTAACTCAATTTAACGAAATCGGATGAATGTTTACGATGAATTACTCCCTAGAGAGCAGTGCAAATTTTTCTTCCAATCCCTCAAGAACCTACATAAAATAAGGGTATGTTCCCTCCACTAACCTCGACGGCCTACCGGCCGTTCTCGCTAAGGGTCGGGAATGGCCTCGCACTAAGTTCAGCTAAAGGTAGATACATCCTCGCGTTGCTCGGAGTATCCACTTTCGCACTAGGTTCGAAAAAACCTCACCAAGTGCTCAATGTGTCACTAAGTTGCTTTCGGTCAGAACTTTCCAGCCTTAGCAGCTTCCTCAATGGAAACAGCCACTGCAACAGTCGCTCCAACCATAGGATTGTTGCCCATTCCGATAAGTCCCATCATTTCCACATGAGCGGGAACGGAAGAGGAACCGGCGAACTGCGCGTCAGAGTGCATACGTCCCATGGTATCGGTCATGCCGTAGGAAGCGGGGCCGGCTGCCATGTTATCTGGGTGAAGGGTACGGCCTGTACCACCGCCGGAAGCTACAGAGAAGTACTTCTTGCCCTTCTCAACACATTCCTTTTTATATGTACCAGCTACTGGATGCTGGAATCTTGTTGGGTTGGTGGAGTTACCTGTAATGGAAACATCTACGCCTTCCTTCCACATAATAGCGACACCCTCTGTTACATCGTTTGCACCGTAGCAGTTAACCTTTGCTCTTAAACCATCAGAATAGGACTTTCTCCACAGTTCTTTTACTTCTCCTGTATAGTAATCCATCTCTGTCTCTACATATGTAAATCCATTGATTCTGGAAATGATCTGAGCTGCATCCTTTCCTAAACCGTTTAAGATTACTCTTAATGGTTTCTGACGTACCTTGTTAGCTTTCTCAGCGATACCGATCGCACCCTCAGCAGCTGCAAAGGACTCATGTCCTGCAAGGAAGCAGAAACAGTCTGTGTCTTCTTCCAAAAGCATCTTTCCAAGGTTGCCATGTCCAAGACCTACTTTACGCTGATCTGCAACAGAACCTGGAATACAAAAAGCCTGAAGGCCCTCACCAATTGCTGCGGCAGCATCCGCTGCTTTTCTGCAGCCCTTCTTAATTGCAATAGCAGCGCCTACTGTGTAAGCCCAGCATGCATTCTCAAAACAGATTGGCTGGATCTTCTTAACCTGATCATATACATCCAGGCCTGCATCTTTTGTAATCTTCTCTGCTTCTTCAATAGAAGCAATTCCATAGCTATTTAAAACAGAATTGATTTTATCAATTCTTCTCTCATATGATTCAAATAATGCCATTATTTTGTCCTCCTTATATTTGGCTAAATCTCATCTCATAACCGGATAAATTCAGACTCTGCCTGTTTATTCTGATTATTCTTCTCTTGGGTCAATGATCTTAACAGCATCAGCTACACGGCCATACTGTCCTTTTGCCTTTTCCCATGCAGTATTAGGATCATCGCCTTTCTTGATGAAATCTGTCATCTTGCCAAGGCTTACAAACTGGTATCCAATGATCTGATCATCCGCATCCAGCGCGATGCCTGTTACATAACCTTCAGCCATCTCTAAGTAACGAGGACCTTTCTTTAATGTTCCGTACATAGTACCTACCTGAGAACGAAGACCCTTTCCTAAATCCTCAAGTCCGGCTCCAACTGGAAGTCCTTCTTCGGAGAATGCGCTCTGAGTTCTGCCGTAAGCAATCTGTAAGAATAACTCTCTCATAGCTGTATTGATAGCGTCACATACAAGGTCTGTATTCAGTGCTTCCAATACAGTTAAACCTGGCAGAATCTCGGAAGCCATAGCAGCAGAATGGGTCATACCGGAGCAGCCGATTGTCTCAACCAGAGCTTCCTGGATGATACCTTCCTTAACATTAAGAGTCAGCTTACAAGCGCCCTGCTGAGGAGCACACCAGCCAACACCATGTGTTAATCCGGAAATATCCTTAATTTCTTTGGATTTTACCCATTTTGCTTCTTCCGGAATCGGAGCAGCGCCGTGATGAACGCCCTGTGCTACTGTGCACATTTTTTCTACTTCATGTGAATAAATCATGTGAATACTCCTTTCGAATTAAGTAATAATTGTGAAAAGTACTTTGTTAAATATATCACATCATACTCGTCTATATTTTCTCACACAATGTCGAATTACGCAAGTGGTTTTTTACACAATCCGACGAACAGAAAGGATGGTACGGTAGGCCGCATTTCCTACCTTTATTCCTGTTGACGGAGTACTTGCATGAACAATCTGGCCATTGCCAATGTATATGGCAACATGTCCTGCATAGCAGATAAGATCCCCTGGCTGAGCCTCGGAATAAGACACTTCTCTTCCTGCCGAACGCTGCTCTGTAGAGGTTCTTGGAAGGGAATATCCAAAATGTTTGTATACAGACTGCACAAATCCAGAGCAATCCGCTCCGTTGGTCAAACTTGTTCCGCCATATACATATGGATTTCCAATAAACTGCAGAGCATAATCCGCAACCTCTCTGCCCTGCGCTGTTCCGCCGCTGCTTTTTACCGCTCCCGGACCTGTATATGTATTTTTAGAAGAACTGCTGTTTTTAGCGGAAGATGGTTTTGATTTGGATGCGTTGGCCGCCGCCTGTCTGGCAGCTTCCTCCTGCCGCTTCCGCTCTGCCTCCTGCTGAGCCCTTCGAATCTCTGCGTTTTTTTGCTCAATTTGTCTTGTATAAGCAGCTGCTGCTTCTTTAGCATCGGCCAGCTGGCTGTCAAAATTGCTGACTTCCTTCTTCTTCTCCGCAATGGTTGTCTCAAGGTTGGACTGCTGTTCTTTGTATTCCAGCTCCATAACCTCCATCTCAGCCTGATCTTCTTCCAACTGTGCCTTTACATTGGCAACCTGCTCTTTTGTCTCCTGGTATTTTACCAGCATTTTTCTGTCATAGCTGTATATGCTTTCAACGTATTCTGCCTTATTAAGAAGATCTGCCATGCTCTCTACCTGAAGAAAAATATCCAGATATTCTGTATCCCCCTTTTCATACATATACTGGATTCTCTTCTTCATAGCCTCATACTGCTTTTTCTCCTCTTCCTTGGCAGCCTCATAATCTTTTTCTGCCTGTTCAATCTCCTTTTCCTTGTTAGCCATATCTGTTTCCAGGAGATCAATCTCTGAAAGCAGGCTGGTCAGCTGCTCTGTCAGACTGTTTACCTGACTCTGAGCCTGATTTTTCTTATCCTCAGCCTCCTGGGCTTTCTGATTTGCCTCATCAAGTTTCTTCTGAGCCTCCGCTTTCTCCTTCTCAGCCTGCGTAGTGGCCAGTACGGAAATATTCTGTGTGAACAACATGCTGCCTACCAACAGAGCTAATCCAATTCTTTTGCCCAAACGCCCTGTCTTCTTTTTCCACTGTACTTTTTGATTCATTTTTCAGCCCTCCTGAATATGTTTTATTATTTTTATCCTTTCCCTCTATGTTAGCGAACCTAAAGGGCAAATTCAACCCCAAAAAACAATATTTTACACTTTTTTAATGATTCTCTGTTTCTTGCTTTTCCATCTGTTTCAGTTCCCTTAAGATTCCAGATACTACAACAGCTGCCAAAAGAAAGGTTAATGCATCTGCTGCCGGCTGAGCTATCTGAACTCCAAAGATCCCCGATCTTGGAGGAAGTATCAGCAATGCAGGAATAAGGAAAAGTCCCTGCCGTCCCATAGCAACCAAAGACGCCCGGAAGCCATAGCCAATGGACTGGCTCAGCATATTAGCCATAGTAATCCACGCCTGAAGCGGAAGCGTAAGAACCTGAAGCTGGAGAGCCAGGGTACCAATTTCAATCACCTGCATATCTTCCCGACGAAACGAGGTAATAATCGGCCGGCTGAACAGGAAAGCCGCAGCACCGAAAATTGTCAAGGTTATCACTGCCACTTTCACACAGAACCAGAAAGCTTCCAAAACCCTGTCATATCTTCTGGCGCCAAAATTAAACCCGCATACCGGCTGAAAACCTTGACCAAATCCAATAATTGCGGAGTTTATAAACATCATAAACCGACTGACAATGGACATAGCCGCAATAGCAGAATCCCCATATGGACCCGCCGCAAGATTTAATACCACTGTAGCCACACTGGCCAGCCCCTGTCTGCAAAAAGAAGGAAGACCTGCGTGAAGAATCTCTCCGTACATACCTAAGGTGGGTGTAAAGCAGCGAATTTTCAAACGAATACATCCCTTTTGAAAACTGCACTGGAAAAGCAGAATGGCAAAACTAATCATCTGACTGACCATAGTGGCAATAGCAGCTCCCCCAATTCCCCAATCCAAACCAAAAATCAGCACAGGATCCAGAATCAGATTGAGAATCCCACCAGCTGTAATTCCCACCATGGCATAGACGGCATTTCCCTGGGAACGAAGAAGATTATTCATAACAAAAGATGACATCATAAAAGGAGCTGCCAGCAAAATATATCTGGCGTAATCCATTGCATAAGGCGCTATCGTTGGAGTTGCTCCCAGAAACATTACCAGAGGTCGCAGGAATAAAAGTCCCAATACAGTCATCACTACTCCCAGGGCAAACGCTGTGAAAAAGGCAGTAGCAGCCGCTCTGTCCGCCTCTTCCCGATTTTTATTGCCTAAGGATCTGGAAATGTAGTTTCCACTCCCCATTCCAAGGGTAAATCCCAAAGCCTGTATCATGGCCATAGCCGAAAACATGACGCCTACGGCGGCAGATGCGCTTGTATCAATCTGGCTGACAAAAAAGGTATCCGCCATATTATAGATAGAAGTAACCAGCATGCTTATAATCGTAGGCACTGCCAGCTTTGGAATCAGGCTGGAAACCGGCGTTTCCAGCATTTGAACGTATTTTTCCTCCTGAGACAAAGCTTTCCTCATTTATAGCCCCTCCTGAACCGCCGTTCTTTCTTCCTTAGGCAGCCTGCCAGCCACAATCTGAAAGCTGAGGAAGAACAGTCCCCCTTTTATAATACTTGAAATTGTAAAAGCCCACCAGATTCCGTCTAATCCCAAAGGGGTCCGGCTGAGTATCATGGCCAGAGGAATTCTGGCCGATGTAAATATTACACTGATAACAGAACATAAAAAAGTTTTTCCAAGACCGGAAAGAGCTCCTACGGTAGTCAGCTCAATGCACATAAACATCTGTGAAATTCCTAAAATAACCAAATAACTGACTCCCAAAGGAATCACTTCCTGCTCATGGATAAACAGACTGAAAATCTCTTCTGCAAACCCAATAAGCAAAGCAGTGCAAAAAAGTCCCCACACAAACATAACTGCCACGGCTGTCGTATATCCTTTTTTTACCCGTCCATATTTTCCGCCGCCATAATTCTGTCCCACAAAAGAATTCAGAGCTGCCGCAAATCCATCGGCGGTACACCAGGATATGGACTCCACCTGACTGCCCACTCTCTGGACCGCAACTGCCGCATCGCCAAATCCTGCTACAAATCTGGTCAGCACCATGGAAATACTGGTATAAATCAGATTTTGTACGGCAGCCGGAAAACCAATCTGTACCATGGTCAATATATGCTTCCAGGAAACCCTCTGAAAAATTTTCACCCGATCAAACAGTCCCTCATCCTGTTTCATAGCTCTAAGAAATACCAGAGTCACTACAATCTGCGCCAGCACAGTAGCGATTGCCGCTCCTGCTACCCTAAGCTGAGGGAAAGGACCATAGCCGAAAATAAGAACCGGATCCAGGATTATGTTAATTACCAGTCCTATAACATTCGCGGCAAAAGGTGTTTTGCTGTCTCCCATAGCGGTAAAAAGCCCGGTAAAGATAGTATTCAGAAAGGAAAAAATAATCAAACCGCAAGTGATTTGAAGATAAACCTTTGCGTCATGGACAATTTCCGGGCTGGTGAGACCAAAAAAAACAATGAGAGGATCGGAGCCCATCACCGCCGCCCCTCCGTAAATCAGCGCAAAGACAATTCCCATCTGCAGTGCTCCCGAAGCATACGTAGCAGCTTCATCCCGGTTTCCGCTTCCCAGAGCATGGGCGGCTTTCACCTGTCCTCCCATTTTTGCCAGTGCCGACACTCCCTGAGACAGCCATACGTACATGCTTGCTGCTCCCACCGCAGCCACTGCCGGAGCTCCTAAAAGTCCAATCCACGCCATATCCGTAAGACTGTAAGCAGTCTGTACCATAGCCGTAGCCATAATGGGCATGGCCAATCTGGTCAGAGACGAAAAAATACGCCCTCCCAAAAGGTCAACTTTCTTACTCATAAACCTTAATAGCACCTCACTTTAAAAAGGGGCGCTGCAAAACTATGCAGCACCCTCTGTCTTAACGAAACGGCTGAATCTGCCTTATTCTTCTTTTCCGGAAAGATACTGGTGAATGCCTTTTGCTCCAGCTTTTCCCGCCTCCATGGCAAGAATTACAGTAGCCGCGCCTGTTACAGCATCTCCGCCGGCAAATACGCCCTCTCTGCTGGTCTGTCCATTGGACTCGTCAGCCACAATACATCTTCTCTTATTGATATCCAGGCCTTTTGTGGTATTGGAAATAAGAGGATTTGGAGAGGTTCCCAGGGACATAATAACCGTATCCACATCAATAACAAATTCAGAGCCCTCTACGGGAACAGGTCTTCTTCTTCCAGAGGCATCCGGCTCGCCGAGCTCCATACGAATACACTTCATTCCCTTCACCCAGCCGTTCTCATCTGTAAGAATCTCCACTGGATTGGTCAAAAGGTCAAAAATGACTCCCTCTTCCTTTGCGTGATGAACTTCCTCCACTCTGGCCGGAAGCTCTGCTTCACTTCTTCTGTATACAATATGAACATCCGCTCCCAGACGCAAAGCTGTTCTTGCCGCATCCATGGCAACATTTCCGCCGCCTACAACTGCCACCTTCTTGCCTGCAGCAATAGGAGTATCGTAATCATCGCGGAATGCTTTCATCAGATTGCTTCTGGTCAGATACTCGTTGGCAGAGAATACGCCGTTGGCATTCTCTCCTGGAATTCCCATAAACATAGGAAGACCGGCACCAGAACCAATAAATACTGCCTGAAATCCTTCCTCATCTAACAGCTGGTCAATGGTAATCGACTTTCCAATAATTACATTGGTCTCAATTTTTACACCCAATTTTTTTACATTGTCGATTTCCGGCTGAACCACCTTGTCCTTTGGAAGACGGAACTCAGGAATACCATATGTAAGTACGCCGCCTGGCTCATGAAGAGCCTCAAAAATTGTAACTTCATATCCCATCTTAGCCAGATCTCCGGCACAGGTAAGGCCGGAAGGACCAGAACCAATAACAGCAACCTTTTTTCCATTGGTCTTTTCCGGAGCCTGAGGAATCACACCGTGCTCTCTGGACCAATCAGCCACAAATCTCTCCAACTTGCCGATGGAAATAGGCTCGCCCTTAATTCCGCGGACACACTGTCCTTCGCACTGGCTTTCCTGAGGACATACACGTCCGCATACGGCCGGAAGAGCAGAAGACTTTGCAATCACTTTTGACGCTTCTTCTATATTTCCCTCCTGAATCTCTTTGATAAACCCTGGAATATCAATAGAAACCGGACATCCTGCCACACATCTTGGGTTTTTACACTTTAAGCAGCGGGTCGCCTCTTCCTTTGCCTCTTCTTCATTATATCCAAGACAAACTTCTTCGAAGTTTGTTGCTCTCACCTTTGGATCCTGCTCTCTTACAGGCACTTTCTTCATAACATCCATTACTCTTCACCTCCGCAATGTCCGCAGCCGCCGTGATGGGTTGCCCCTTCCCGAAGCCTTAATAAAGCGCGGCCTTCCTCCGTCTTGTACATCTGCTGTCTCTTCATAGCTTCATCGAAATTAACCTTATGGCCGTCAAATTCAGGTCCATCTACACAGGCAAATTTCACTTCTCCGCCTACAGTGACACGGCAGGCGCCACACATACCAGTTCCGTCTACCATAATCGGATTCAGACTGACAATGGTTGGAATTCCCAGCTCCTTAGTAAGAAGACAGGTGAATTTCATCATAATCATTGGTCCGATGGCAACGCATACATCATATTTCTTGCCCTGATTTTCTACCAGATCCTTAATCACATCGGTAACCATGCCTTTTCTCTCATAGGAACCATCATCTGTGGTTACATAGAGATTACCGGCCTGCTCACGCATCTCATTCTCCAGAATCAAAAGATCCTTTGTTTTTGCTCCGATAATTACATCCACGTCAATTCCATGCTCGCGCATCCATTTTACCTGAGGATAAACAGGCGCGGTACCCACACCGCCTGCCACAAACAGATATCTTCTCTTTTTTACTTCTTCCAGCTCTTCCTCTGTAAATTCAGAAGGTCTTCCCAAAGGCCCAACTACATCTTCAAAGGAATCCCCTGTCTGCAGGTAAGACATACGCTCTGTGCTTGCACCCACAATCTGGAACACAATGGTAATGGTTCCCTTCTCTCTATCAAAATCACAGATAGTAAGAGGAATTCTCTCCCCTCTGTCATCCATTTTTACAATGACAAACTCTCCAGGCTGGCAGGCTTTTGCAACCCGAGGGGCTTCAACGTCCATCAGGTAGATCTTGTCAGCTAATTTCTCCGCTTTTAAAATCTTATACATCTTTTTCCTCCTAATTTTTCTGGTGAATGGATCTGTACGCCTTCCCTGAAAGCCTTCCCCAACAATCAGAAGAAACGGCACTTTTAACATATTACCATTTTAAAGTCCACATGACAATATTTATTCTGAAATTTTCCTCTGATACATGCGAAAAGAATAGCAGAGATTAAAATAGGTCTGCTCCTCACTTTCCAGAACCATCTGCCACTGCTCAGACTGGTCCAGATTCTCAAACACCGCATCTCCCTGATAAGCATAATCAATAAATGTCACATGGATGATATGGCAGAAAGGAAGGAACTGGCGAAACACGCTTTCTCCTCCCAGAATATAAATATCCTCTGTGGGATAGGATTTCAGCTTTTCCAAAGTTTCCTCTATACTGTTGCAGACTGTTACTCCTTTTGGCCTAAAGCCTGGGTCTCTGGTTAAGACAAACGTATCTCTTCCATATAATGGCTGTTTTCCGGGAAGCTGTTCAAAGGCCTTCCTTCCCATAACAACGGCTTTTCCCAGCGTTTCTTCCCTGAGCAGCTTCTGCTCTTCCGGAATGGATACCAGTCTCTGCCCTCCGTTTCCAATGGTCCAGTTTTTTCCCACAGTCACCAGCATATTCATAATCTTTCCTCCTTTTTCCTGTCTGGTTCATATTATAAACAGATTGATTAAAAATTCAACCCTATGTCTAAATTGTATGGTTGACCCTATTAGGCAGTGATCTTAAAATCGAGTAGGGGAGATTTTCTCTCCCCTCTCACACCACCGTACATGCCGTCCGGCATACGGCGGTTCAACATAACTTCAAGGCATGACGCTTATTGTAATAGTCAAGACAGCTTATAAGCCCTGCTTTT
>DXFU01000030.1 GCA_019114305.1 Candidatus Hungatella pullicola
CCAAGAATTTCTATAACCTTTCTTGGGGAACCAGTAGAACCCAGCATCTGTAACGCGGTAGCTATTTGTTCTTTTGTGTATTTCATCGTTAGTCACGATGTGCAAGAGTCCAACTTTTTGTCCGCACCCCCATTCCTGAAGGGTATTTACTGCTTTTTTATTTTTGACGCGTTCTTTTAAACAGACTTACAATCAGTGCTCCTAAAATATTTCCCACAGTAACCGGCAGAAGATTTCTGATTAAAAAATTCGCCGCGGTAAGCTGCTGAAGCTGCTGTGCTGTAATCTGATACAGCTCCTGAGCCTGACGGACGTATTCCGGATTGGAAGCAGATAACAGTCCCGCCGGAATATAATACATATTAGCTACACAGTGTTCAAATCCTGAAACCACAAATGCCATAATTGGAAAAAAGATAGCAAAAACCTTTCCTGTAATATCTGTAGAAGCTCCTGCCATAAGTACCGCCACACAAACCATAATATTGCACAAAATTCCCGAAATCACAGCCTGAACGGGAGCAAGCTGAACCTTTCCCAACGCTACCTTAATGGTAAACGCTCCCAATGCACCTCCACTGTAGTCAAACTGCTTCGCCCCAAAAACCATAGCTGCAAGGCAAACTCCGCCTGCCAAATTGCCAAGAAAAACCCACAAAAGTGTCCGTGCCATCTGCCCTGTGGTAACCTTTTTGTCAAATATCCCAAGAAACAACAGACAGTCCCCTGTGAAAAGTTCCCCTCCTGCAAACACAATCATCATTAAGCCTACAGGAAATACGCAGCCGGCAGCCAGCCTGGCCAGTCCTACCGGTTCTATGGTATGCATAACAACGTTGCTGGTTTCCGCGCCAAAGGCAATGAAAGCTCCTGCCATCATGCCAAGGAAAAAGAGCCTGTACCATGGGGTTTTTATCTTCCCTATCCCTCCCGTGATATTTGCTTGGATTACTTCATTCTGAGTGTAAAAATTCCGTTCCATCTGTCCTCCTGTTATGTATAAGTACTGATAAGCCTGGAATAGTATATCAGAACTTCTTTGGCTGGTCAACGTGATTTCCTTATACCAAGAAAGAATGATCAACAAAAACCACTGAAAACTTCATTTTGACAGTCCAGGTATTTAATGGTATGATGGGGAGATGACATACCACAGATATACAAAAAGGAGGAAGCTATGGATATATTAAAAAAATTTATCCGGTATTACAAACCCTATAAAGTGGTGTTTTTTCTTGATCTGCTGTGTGCAGCCGTTATCAGTCTGGTAGACCTGATCTACCCCCAAATTCTGCGCACTCTCACCAATACCCTTTTTACCTGGGACAGCGCGGTTATATTGAATGCGCTTCTTCCCATCGCTCTGGGACTTTTTCTGATGTATGTAATTCAAAGCCTCTGTAAGTACTACGTCAGCTGTCAGGGGCATATTATGGGGGCCAGAATGGAGCGGGATATGCGTCAGCAGTTATTTGACCATTACGAAAAACTTTCCTTTTCCTACTATGACAGCCATAACTCCGGGCAGATGATGAGCAAACTGGTATCAGATCTGTTTGACATCTCTGAATTTGCCCACCATGGGCCGGAAAACCTTTTTATTTCGCTGATTAAAATTGTCGGCTCCTTTGTATTCCTTTTTCTCATTAACTGGCGTCTGGCTATTCCCCTGCTTATCCTTGTAATCTGTATGTTTATCTTCTCGTTAAGTCAGAACAAACGAATGCAGGCTACTTTTATGGACAACCGGAAGAAGATCGGAGATATTAACGCAAGTCTTCAGGATACGTTATCCGGTATCCGCGTTGTACAGTCCTTCGCCAATGAGGCAATTGAAAAGAAAAAATTTGACGCCAGCAATGAAGGCTTTCTTGTATCAAAAAAGGCCAATTATCACTGTATGGGAAGCTTTATGGGATGCAATTTGTTCTTTCAGGGCATGATGTACCTGGTTACTGTTGTATTCGGAGGTTATCTAATTGCCAAGGGCCAGATGGATGCCGGTGATTTGGCCATGTATGCTTTATATATCGGAATCTTTATCAGCCCTATCCAGATTCTGGTGGAACTGACAGAAATGATGCAGAAAGGACTTTCCGGATTCCGGCGCTTTGTGGAAGTTATAGAGACAGAACCGGAGATCAAAGATCTTCCTGGTGCTGCAGACTTAACCGACGTAAAGGGCTTTGTGTCCTATGAGGATGTCACCTTCCGCTATAATGAAGAAGAATCTCCCGTTCTCTCTCACGTATCATTTCAGATTCCTGCCGGACGTTCCATTGCCCTGGTTGGACCATCGGGAGGCGGCAAGACAACCATCTGTTCTCTTCTTCCCCGTTTTTATGATCTTGGATCCGGCCGCATTGCCATTGACGGCAAGGATATTCGTTCCCTTACTTTAAAGAGTCTTCGCAGTCAGATCGGTATTGTACAGCAGGAAGTCTATTTGTTCTGTGGAACCATCCGTGAAAATATCGCCTACGGAAAACCAGATGCCTCCATGGATGAGATTATAGATGCCGCTAAGAAGGCCAACATTCACGATTTTATTCAGTCTCTTCCAGATGGATACCATACCTTTGTAGGGGAACGGGGAACAAGACTTTCCGGAGGGCAAAAACAGAGAATCTCCATTGCCCGTGTATTCCTGAAAAATCCTCCCATTCTGATTCTTGATGAAGCCACCAGCGCCCTTGACAATGAAAGTGAACGCA
The DNA here is from genome assembly GCA_019114305.1 of Candidatus Hungatella pullicola. Classification (GTDB taxonomy): domain Bacteria; phylum Bacillota; class Clostridia; order Lachnospirales; family Lachnospiraceae; genus Hungatella_B; species Hungatella_B pullicola. Next base: position 2,715 of record DXFU01000030.1, read on the forward strand.
AAATCCAGATGAGCCTTGAGGCTCTTGCAAAAGACCGCACAACCATTACCATTGCTCATCGGCTTTCCACCATACGGAATTCCGACGAAATCATTGTTATCACTGAAGATGGAATAGCGGAAAGGGGAACCCACAAAGAGCTTCTCCAAAAGAAGGGGATTTACTCCCACTATTATCAGATGCAGTTTGAGGGGCTGGAAACAGAAAGTATTGATTTTTAATGGATTCGTGCTATACTTATACCCAAGGGGATATAGCTCAGCTGGGAGAGCGCTGCGTTCGCAACGCAGAGGCCGCGAGTTCGAATCTCGTTATCTCCAGGGGGGAAGCATAGCTCAGCCGGGATGAGCGTTCGCCTCACACGCGAAAGGTCATGGGTTCGAGCCCCATTGCTTCCATAAGCAAACCACCACTCTTTCGTCAAACCAGACTTGAGAGTGGTGGTTTATATTTTTATTTTTTCTTATTCAATCCCTTATTTCTCCAGACAGCAGTTATCCCAAAAACAGCTGTGTCCAGTAATGAATCCCATTCTGACCCACATGATGTCCAATTCCTATAGAGGTAAACTGTGAATTTAAGATATTGGCCTTGTGCCCTTCACTGTTCATCCAGTCCTCCATAACCTCCTTTACAGTCTTCTGTCCGTAAGCAATATTCTCTCCCGCTTTTAAAAAGCTTATATTCTTCTCGGCGTATACAGTACTGAATTCACTCCCATCTGGTCTGGTATGGGAAAACACAGTCTCAATCTCTAATGTTCGAGCTGTGGCGGCCTGGGCCAGCGATTCATTCCACGTAAGGCATCCTACACCTGCTTTTTCTCTTTCCTGATTAACCTGTTCCAAAACCATAAGAAGAATCTCATCTTCCGGCAGATCGGTTTCCGTTTCTTCCGTAATCTCTTCTTCCGCCATGGAATATCCCTGAAAGAATATAAACTGATTCAGCCGCCGTCTGAAACTTTCATTTTCAGCCGCAGCCTTCTCCGGAATAATATGTACAGAGACTGCCCCATAGGCTGTGATGGAAGCAGTCCCTGCCATCATCAAACTGGCAGCTATTAGTGCGTAAATTAATAACTTTCTCATTGCTGTGCTCTCCTGCTGTTGCCAAGATGTTATCTGTCGTAACTCACTATTCTATCTATAACATCTGGCTGGGAGATACACCACATTCAAATGGCAAAAACTGCACACTCATCACCCTCTTTTTTCCTCTACTTCCTCAAAGCCATAGGGAGACTGACACCCAGCAGATTCAGAACTACACCTTTTGCCTCCGGCGGCAGAAGCTGGGCAATCTTATCAGCGCTCAGCACAATGGGGGTGAACTTATTTTCTTTATTGAATTTATTGAATTCTAATATATCTGTAAATACGGGCTGATACATATTCTCATCTGTCAGCTTCACTAACGGTGTCCCTTTATCTTCTTTCTGAACTGCTAAAATATATTTTCCCTTTCTGTAATTGACGGATATTTCTTCCTGATACTCTCTCAGCTGAGAATTATTCTCTGTCTTCTCCTGCCTTCTCAGCTCTTGGGCATAATAAAGGGAAGTCAGATGAAGCTGAGGATTCTCTACCCAAACAGTACCCTCAGGCAGCTGATCCGGTTCTCTTTTTCTTACAATATCCTGCAGCTGAAAAACCGTTTCCATGCCATCGTCTAAAACTCTCAGGGCATTGGCTCCCATAGTATAAAGATTGGTATAGAACATAAGCATCTGCTGATTTTCCATTTTGGCTACAGTAACAGGGACTTTTTCATCTAACAATTTCTTTGCCTGAGCCTTTGCCTCCTCGGGCTGAAAAAACAGCCGTACTTCGTCATCAAAAGTTTCCGGGTCACAGGTAAGGTACGGTTCCTTTGTGCAGACAGAAACCAATGTAAACAGCTGAGGAGCTGTTCTCAGCTTCTGCAATAACGCCTGCCTTTCTGACTGGCTGTTGCTTTTCATCTCTTCACTCATTTGTCTTCTCCTTCCGCTCCCGCCTATTTTGCTGGGGGAAGCCTTTTCCAGCATTATTTCAGCAAACGATCTGTGCAGACAGCAAAATCTTCCGCACAGCTGCTTGTCGGGACTCTCTCAGTAATTGTATGTTTCTTTAAGTTTTATTCCCCTGAAATTGTATCACATTCATATTGGCTATGCAATTCCAAAAATTGTTCTGCAGCCTTTTTTCCATTTTCAAAAAGGGCTAATTCCTCCTGAGAAGTAATTTGAAAATCAGTGGCGCTGATGGTTCTTACCTTTCCGTCTATTCTGACAGATGTAGGAATACAGATCGTCTGACTCTCATACTTAGGATCATACCTGCTGTTATCTATGGCATCCAGGCAGGTGGATACAATGGATTTTAAATATTCTGCCAAATTCATATGTCCACAGCACAGCTTCTCCCCCTCTCCTTTTTCCTGAAACCGGAACCCAAAAGTAGGACGCTTTTTTTCTTGATCCAGAAGCCATATTGGATAGTTGCTTAACAACCCTCCATCTACAATAAAATGTACTCTGCCTGTTGCGTCTGTCAGTCTCATCGGCTCAAAATATACGGGAATGCTGGCGCTCATCCTTACTGCCCTGGCTATTGGAAAGCCATCAGGGTCTATATGAAATTCCTTCAAATCATCAGGAAAAATCAAAAGACGCCTTGTAGTCAGGTCACTGGCTGTTATTTTAAGGGTTCTTCCCTTCTTTTTCAAATCCCCGAAGGAAACTGCGTTTTTTTCCTCCAGTCTTCTTTCCAGCCACTGTTCCAAATAATCTGTATGGTAAATTCCAAAGGTCAAAAGTATAGAGAGAATTTTTCCCGCCGCTCCCAAATAGTCCTCCCATGATTTTCCTTTGAATTTAAAGTATTCCAAGTTTCTCATTTCCGTCATCAGCTGTCCGCAGCTATACCCTGCTGCCAGAAGGGCGGCCACTATGGCTCCGGCAGAGGAGCCTGCTAAATCTACAAATCGGTATCCTGCCTTTTCTACGGCGCACGCCGCTCCCACATGACCGATTCCTCGCACTCCTCCGCCTTCAAATACTCCATTACATTCTGTCATCTCCGCCTGCCATACACTTTGTCATTTCTCCATATTGTATGAAGTAAGCAGAAAAATAATCCATCTGTTTTCCGAAGATTACGCTCTTCCCTCTTCTATTACCGCCTCCGCATTCTGCGCCTCGGCACACATAAGAAGGAATGCGCCCACACCGTGAAGATCATTGACGCAAACAGGGCGCTTACAGTAATGCTCATAATCTCCCACGCCGGTACCAATACATACTCCGCCTATTAAAACATCGTCTCCCTCCCATATCAGGCTGTCAATAACTCCTTTCAAGCCTTTCCTCGCAGGAGCCAGATAATCTTTAGAAAGAATACCTTTTCTCACTCCTTTAAACATAGCCGCCGTATACAGGCAGCTGCAGGAAATCTCCGGCCAATTGCCCGCTTCCTTCTCTTTATCCACCACCTGATACCACAAACCGGACTGAGACTGGTATCTGCAGAGAGCAGATAAAAGTCTGCGAACTAAGCTCTCCAACTCACCTCTCATGGGATGAAACCTATCCATAAAATCCAGTTCATCAAGAACTGCAACCGGAACCCAGCCCATAGCTCTTCCCCAGAACTCCGGTGCCAGTCCTGTATCCTTATCGGCCCATTCCGCCTTTCTGCTGTAGTCCCAAGCGTGATACCACAATCCTGTTTTCTCATCTCTTGTATTCTTTTCCATCAGCACAGCCTGTTGGGCAGCAAGGTCAATAAACTCTGGTTTATGATATTTTTTCCCATATTCTGCACTGATGGGACCGCCCATATACAGGCCATCCAACCACATTTGATCAGGAAGATTTGACATATGCCAAAAACCTCCCTGAGGATTTCTGGGAAAATTCCATATTCCATCCATAAGCCAGTCCAAAGCCTTCTTGTATTTCTCTTCACCCGTTCTCTCTATCAATGGAAACAAAAGAATTCCGGGCTGAATATCATCCAATTTCCCTCTGTCACAGTTCTTAAGAACCCCTTGATCATCCATTACAGAATCTACCCAATCCTTCATATACGTAAAATATTTTTCCTCTCTGCAGATCAGATAATTTTTATACATCCCTGAAAGGAATACACCCTGATGATAATGAAAATGTCCCTTTGGCGGCAAATCTTCTGCCTTATATTTTCTCATCATCGTATCGCAGGCCGCTTTTGCATAATCAATAGGCTGCCTCATAATCTTTACCTTCTTTCCTCCTTATTTATCCGGCTGTTTTCAAACGCCTGTATTCAGTATAGCACATTTTTTAAGGGCATGAAAACCTGAATATAATCAGATCTTCATGCCCTTTTCTTAGCATTTTATCCTTCCTCCCAGAGCAGGACCTTTCCCTCTCTCAGAGACTCGGGAACCCGTATGATTCTTTGATTTGCAGATCCTCGAAACCGCAGTTTCAAATCCTTTTTTGCAAGCTGAAATCTTCCGTCTACCAGAATATCAAGGCAGGACAGCAGTTCCATGGTTTCCTTATATTGATCGGCCATCTGACCTAAAATCTCCTTTTCAAAATCATAACCAGTATAACACCAGATGGTCTTTTCTGGAAAATGCTCCCTGACTGTTTTTGCCAGTTTAAGAACCTCTCCCTGATTTCTCGGATGAAACGGCTCCCCTCCCAGAAGGCTCAGACCTGCAATATAAGGGTGATCCAAATACGCTAAAATCTCATGGATGGTATCATTGGTAAATACCTGCCCGTAGTCAAAATCCCAGGCCTCCGCATTAAAACATTCGGGACAGTAATGAGTACAGCCGCTGACAAACAAAGACACTCTGACACCGGGACCATTGGCCACATCCGTTGGCTTAATTGCCGCATAATTCATTAATTTCCCTCCTACAGATGGAGCACTCTGGCCTTAATCTCTCTGGTCTTTCCGGCATTCCAGAAATTTTCCCCCAGATATCCGCAGGTTCTTCTGGTAACGTTCATCTTGCTCTTGTCTTTATTATGGCACTGAGGGCATTCCCACTCCATATCATCATTGATTATAATCTCCCCATCATAACCACATTCCTGGCAGTAATCAGATTTCGTATTAAACTCTGCGTACTGAATGTTATCATAAATAAACTTTACCACTTCCTCCATAGCTTCCAAATTGTGCTGCATATTAGGAACCTCTACATAGGAAATAGCTCCGCCGGAAGAAATCTCCTGGAACTGACTTTCAAAGGTAAACTTGCTGAAAGCATCGATTTTCTCTCTTACATCAACATGATAAGAATTGGTGTAGTATCCCTTATCTGTCACATCGGGAATTACTCCAAACCGCTCTCTGTCGATTCTTGCAAAACGATAGCACAAAGATTCTGCCGGTGTTCCATAAAGGCCGAATCCCAAACCAGTTTCCTCTTTCCAGCGGTCTACAGCCGCTCTCATATGCTTCATCACTCGGAGAGCAAATTCCTCTCCCACCTTGTCTGTATGGCTGACTCCCTTCATCAGTTTCGTCGTCTCATACAGTCCGATATAGCCAAGGGAGATGGTAGAATAGCCATTGTGAAGCAGAGGATCAATTTTCTCTCCCTTTTTCAGCCTTGCAATGGCCCCGTACTGCCAGTGAATTGGACTTACATCAGACAATGTTCCCTCCAGCGCCTTATGGCGGCACATCAGCGCCTCATAACACAGTTCCAGCCTTTCATCCAGCAGACGCCAGAACTCATCTTCATCACCTTTAGCCAAAATTCCGATCTGAGGAAGATTTAAGCTGACCACTCCCTGATTGAATCTTCCCTCGAATTTATAATTGCCGTTCTCATCCTTCCATGGAGACAGGAAGCTTCTGCAGCCCATGCAGCTGAACACATTGCCCTCGTAGTTTTCTCTCATCTTCTTGGCCGAAATATAATCCGGGTACATCCGCTTGGAAGAACACTTGACAGCCAGCTTGGTAATGTAATCGTACTTGCCGCCCTTCAGACAGTTATTCTCATCCAGAACATAAATTAATTTAGGGAAAGCCGGGGTCACATATACGCCCGCTTCATTCTTAATTCCCTCCAGTCTCTGACGAAGAATCTCCTCCACAATCATTGCATTTTCCTTAATGTATTCATCTTTCTCATCCAAATAAAGAAAAAGAGTTACAAAAGGTGCCTGACCATTGGTAGTCATCAAAGTATTGATCTGATACTGAATTGTCTGAACTCCAGACTTCAGTTCATCCTGAAGGCGGATAGCCGCCATCTTCTCCACCGTCTCCTCATCAATGGAATCTCCAAAAGCCTTCCTTATCTGAGCATGAAACTTATTGCTGGACTTTCTCAGATACTTTCCTAAATGGCGCATATCCACAGATTGGCCACCGTACTGATTGCTGGCCACAGCTGCGATAATCTGAGTCATAACCGTACATGCCACTTGAAAACTCTTGGGGCTTTCAATCATCTTTTCATTCATAACCGTACCGTTATCCAGCATATCAGCTATATTAATCAGACAGCAGTTAAAAATAGGCTGTACAAAGTAATCCGCATCGTGGAAATGAATGGCTCCCTGCTCATGCGCCATGGAAATATGTTCGGGAAGCAGCATTCTCTTGGTCAAGTCCCTGGAAACCTCGCCGGCTATATAATCTCTCTGAGTAGAAGCCAGAATAGTATTCTTATTGGAATTTTCCTCAGCCAGTTCCTTATTTTCATTTTTTATCAGCTTTAAAATAGACTCATCGGTAGTGTTGGCCTTTCTCAGCAAAGCTCTCTGGTATCGGTAAATCATATACTTTTTGGAAAGAATGTACTTGTTCTGCTTTACCAGGCTGCTCTCAATCATATCCTGAATCGCTTCAACGTTTAAAACATCATAAGGCTGTTTCTCCACATAATCCAGGATTCCGCCGATCATTTGCTTGTCCGCTCTCTCTTCTGTATCCACCTCTGCATTCGCCTTCTCAATGGCCGTTACAATCTTATCTCTATCATAATCTACAATCCGACCGTCTCGCTTCTGAACCTTAATCATTGCTGTCTCCTTTATTTATCCTCTATATTTAGGTTTATTTTCTCATTACCCACTATATATTGTGCTCTCTCATTATACACCACAGGAATAAAATGTAAAGAGGATTTTTGAAAAAAGTTCATAGGTGTGCAGGGAATCTATTGCAGAAGTCCTAAAATATCATCTTTACTTAAGCTGCCAAGAGACACCGTTCCCTCTGTGATCACCTGATCCGCCAAATTTTTTTTAGATTCCTGAAGCTTTAATATATTTTCCTCTATGGTTCCCTTGGTAATCAGCTTAAACACTGTCACCTGATTTTCCTGTCCGATTCGATGAGCTCTGTCTGTAGCCTGATTCTGAGCTGCTAAATTCCACCAAGGATCATAGTGAATCACCATATCAGCCGCTGTCAGATTAAGTCCAGTACCTCCCGCTTTCAGGGAAATTAGAAATACTGACGGTCCTTCACCTTTAAATGAGGCAACCATATGCAGCCGCTCCTCTTTAGGCGTGGCACCGGTCAGCTTATAAAAGGGCAGATTATCCTTTTTCAGCCTGGTTTCAATAATTTCCAGCATAGATGTAAACTGAGAGAATAAAAGAATTTTATGGCCACCCTCCAATCCATTTTTCACCAGATCCATGCAGGTATCCAGTTTGGCAGAATCTCCTTTGTAATTGTCATAGCATAAATGCGGATCGCAGCAAATCTGCCTTAACCTGGTCAGCTGGGCCAGAATCTGAATCCGGTCAGGCATTTCTCCTCTGGCCTGCTCCAGCTGCTCCTTCAAACGAAAAGCATTTGCTGTATACAGATCTTTCTGCGCCTTATCAAAACCGGAATATACCACTGTTTCCAGCTTCTCCGGAAGTTCTTTCAATACATCCTTCTTCAACCTTCTTAAAATAAAAGGACCGATGAGCCGACGCAGGTTCAGAAGACTTTCTCCATCCTGTTCTTTCACAACAGGAATCTCATAATTTCTACGAAAAACCGGATAAGTAAATAAAAATCCCGGCATTAAAAAATCAAAAATACTCCACAGCTCACTAAGCCTGTTCTCAATAGGAGTTCCCGTTAACGCAAAACGGGTTTTGCTATGAATCGTCTTCACTGCCTTAGAAGTCTGGGTGGCCGCATTTTTGATGTATTGGGCTTCATCTATGACATGAAAACGGAAATGGTAATCTAAATAAAGGGCAGAATCCCTCTTTAACAGGTCATAGGAGGTAATTAACACCTGACTGCCCCCTTTTTCCTTTAAAGCGGCCTCCCGCTCCCCTGCTGTCCCGGCAATTACCTTTACTTTCAGAGAAGGTGCAAATGTCTTCAGTTCATTTTCCCAGTTATATACAAGGGATGCGGGACAAACAATAAGAGATACTGACTGAGGACTACGGCCGCATTCATCTAACAAAAGCGCAATAATCTGAATAGTCTTTCCAAGCCCCATATCGTCGGCCAAAATTCCGCCGAACCCATAGGAATCCAAAGTTTTCAGCCATCGAAATCCTGTTTTCTGATATTCCCGCAGTATTCCCCGTAAAGACTGTGGGATCTCAAAATCGCTGTCCTCCACGGACTTCATCCCTCTTACTACAGCCTTAAACAGATGATCCCGATAAAAAGTAACCCCTTTCCCTTCCTTCAACATACTGTCCAAATAAAAAGCGCGGTAAAAAGGTAACTTTAGCCTGCCAGCCTGAAAATCCTTTTCCTCGATAGACAGCCCTTCTGTTAATTTGGCCACTAAACCCAACCCGCTTTCATCCAGCCCAATGAATTCCCCTGTTTTCAGCCTGTAATATTTCTTTTTTCCTGAATATTCTGTTAAAATTCCAATCAATTCTTCTCTGGACATTCCGTCTGTATCCACCTGAAGCTCCAGCCAGTTGTCCTTGCTGGTTACACCAAAAGAAATTTTAGGAGGGGGGAGGACTCGGATCTTCTGCATATTATCTGATAGATACACCTGCCCTAAAGCAGAAAATTCAGCAAGGCCCTGGGTAAGGAGCTTATAAATTCCCTCCTCATCTCCACGAATAGCAGGATAATCCGTATCGCTTTCTTTGTAATGAAAATACCTGGTAATCACCTGGCTGATTCTGAACTCAGCAGGAACATCCCGGCACACGGTCCTAGGAAGCTTCTCGTCCTCAACAGGCTGAAAAGAATAGGCTCCATAGGATAGAGTGGGTCTTAATACCACCTGATCCGGCCCCGGGCTGTCAAATTCAAATTTTGCTTTCAGTTCTTCAGGCTTATACTCTTCCAAATTGATTCCTGCTGCGTCAATAGAACAGTAAGCCGCAATTTTTTTCAATACTCTTTCGTAAAAAAGAGGCATATCTTTCTCGTTGATCTCTACCTGAAAAGAGGCACCAAAGCCCTCTATCATCTGCTCAAGAAATACTTCCAGCGTCTCACTGCAGTCTGGATCACAGCAGTAAACCTTTTCCTGATCCATAAGGAACAAGCGGCTTTCTCCCTTATAAAACATCAGTCCCTTATCTATGGAAACGCAGATGCCATCCCTTCCTTCTTCCTGAACTCGAACCGTCAGATCCGGGTTTTCCTCTGCCACCGTCAAACGTCGCTTTTGTCCCTTCCAATCCTCCAGTTCCAGGACAGAACCCTTGGTAAGGGCAAAAAAGCGCTCCCGATTAGCTTTATTCAGATTCAGCTGACGTAGCACGGGCACAGTTCCAAAGCTGCTTTTTTGAAACTGTGCGTGGTGCTCACAGTATAAATTGACCAGTTCAAGCACAAATTCTGCCAGAACCCGACTTTGAGGTTCAAAAGAGGAGAGTTTATGATGAAAAGCCAGATTTTTTCCATACTCCACATAAGCGCCCGCTTCAACCGCCTTTACAAAAGCCACCAGATCCTTTACCACATAAAAACGGTCTTTTCCCACAAGCAGCTCAATTTTTAATTCCCTGCGAAAAGCCAACAGTCTGGCCTTTAAACAGACCTGCACTTCCTCTTCTTCACTGATAATTCTGGCTACTTCCCGGTTGGTATACTCCCGAATCATGGTCCTGGCTTGCTGAGAAGTGCTTATTATCTTCCCCTGCTGTCCCTTCGCTTTGTCTTCATACGCTTTCAGCAAAGCACTGCAGTGGGAACACATACCCTTAAAGGAATTTCCCTGGGGGCAGGTACAGGAATAATCGTATACCCGCCCTCCTTTCATAAAAAGGCTGGCTTTATACTCCACATCTCCGTCTTCCACCAAACCTTTTACCCCTGATTCTCCCTTCCAAAATGTATTGGTCTGAAACTCCACAACCTTCACAACATCCACCCCCTGACCGGTATATTACATCCTTTCCGGCGCTTTAATACCCAGAAGATCAATACAGGCTGTTAAAATATCCTTTACCAAAGCTATAAGACAAATCCAGGAAGCCTGCTGCTCCTTATTTTCCTCAGCCAGAATTCTTGTATCATGGTAAAAACGGTTAAACGCATTAGAAAGCTCGTATATATACTGGCAAAGCTTATGGGGCGCCAATTCTTCAAAGCTGTTTTCTACCACTTCGCTGTATCTGGCAGCCTGAAGCATCAGATCCTTCTCTGCATCTGAAACTGGCATAAGAATTTTATCTGCCCGCCCCTCATACTTAGACAAGATAGACTTAATTCGAACAATGGTATAGAGAATATACGGTCCTGTATTTCCCTCAAAGGAAACAAAACGGTCAATATCAAATACGTAATCCTTAGAAGCCTGATTAGATAAATCACCGTACTTTAAAGCAGCCATTCCTACCATTCTTGATGTTTCCCTGGCTTCCTCTTCAGAAACCGTACGGTTTTCCACAATCTTTTCGTAAGCGGCCTGGGTAATATCTCCGATCAGCTGCTCAAGGCGCATAACACCGCCGTCCCTTGTCTTAAAAGGCTTTCCATCTTTTCCATTCATAGTTCCAAAGCCAAGATGGGACATCTTCTTGTCAGGACTTACAAAACCAGCCTTTTTAGCTACACGAAACACCTGAATAAAGTGAAGCTCCTGCCGCTTGTCTGTTACGTAAATATACCAATCCGGATTAATTTCCTTTTCTCTCTCAATAATTGTACCCAAATCAGAAGTGGAATAAAGGGCCGCTCCGTCTGATTTCTGCACAATACAGGGAGGAAGCTCCTTAGGATCCTGAGGCTCTCCAATATCCACAACAAGGGCTCCCTGACTTTCATAGGCCAGCCCCTTGTCAATCAGTTCCTGAATCAAACCTGGAATATAGGGCTCGGCATCGCTCTCTCCCTTCCATAAATCGAAAGTGACATCCAAGCTTTCGTAATTCTTTTTCAGATCAGGAAGAGATACGTTCATAATGTGTCTCCAAATGGCTCGGTAAGGCGCATATCCCTTTTGAAGTTTAAGAGTTGCTTCATGGGCCCTGGCGCTGAACTCTGGATCTTCTTTTGCCTTACTGCTGGCACAGGGATAAATCTCTTCCAGCTGTCCAATGGTAAAGGGCGGCTCTGCAGGATATTCTCCTGTATACTCCGGCTGGAAATACACAAGATCAGGCTGACGGTCTCTCAATTCCTCAATAATAAGTCCCATCTGCAGTCCAAAATCTCCCAAATGGACATCTCCAATTACCTTATGGCCCAGGAACCGTCCCATTCTTTTCAAACTTTCTCCAATAATAGCTGGACGAAGATGCCCTACATGCAAAGGCTTCGCTACGTTGGCTCCGCCATAATCAATAACAATTGTTTTTGGATTTTCTGTCTTTTCACAGCCCCACTGCTCAGCTTCAGTCATCTGATTCATATAGTCTGCCACAAACTGAGGATTCAGCTTTAAGTTGATAAAACCGGGCATTACAGCATCCACCAGAGAAAACATCTCACTGTCTGCCAGTTTCTCCTTTACCTGATGAGCTATATCAATGGGTTTTTTCTTATATGCCTTAGCCGCTGCCATGGCACCATTGCACTGATATTCACAGAGATCCGGGCGGTTTGACAAAGTTACCTTGGCGTAACTTTCCTCATAGCCGCAGTCCACAAACGCCTGCTTCATCTCAGATGTAATCATATCAAGAATCTTCTTCATCGGTTCCTGGTCTCCTTTTTTTCCTAACTATTTCCTTTATTCTTCCTTATTTTAAATATTAATTATATTACACGAAAAATGAAAAATCAATTTCTTTTGTCCTGACTGCCGTATTCTCTTCGCCACCTTCTAACCTCTTCTATCCGCTTTGCCCATTCCCTCTCCTGTCCTGCCTGGATCGGATGGTAATAAATCCGACCCTTAAGAGATTCCGGCAGACACTCCATAGCAGCAATCTTTTTTTCTGTACTGTGAGCATACACATAGCCTTCTCCATAGTGAAGCTCCTTCATCAGCTCTGTAGGCGCGTTGCGAATTACCAGCGGCACCGGCTCCGCCAAAGTGTTTAAGGCATCCTTTCTGCAGGATTCATATCTCACATACGCGGAGTTGGACTTTGGCGCCAGGGATAGATAAATTACTGCATGAGCCAGATTTACATTACATTCCGGCATCCCGTTAAAATGGCAGGCCTGATAGGCTGCCACAGCCAGAAGCAAAGCCTGACTATCCGCCATTCCAACATCCTCACTTGCGAACCGAATCAGTCTTCTGGCTATATAAAGAGGGTCTTCCCCTGCTTCCAACATTCTGGCAAGCCAGTAAAGCGCCGCATCCGGGTCTGTATTTCGCATAGATTTATGAAGAGCTGATATCATATTGTAATGCTCTTCTCCATTTTTATCATACAACAGAGATTTTCTGCTGATGCACTGTTCCAGCACCTCCTCTGTTACAGTGATCTCTTCCGCACTGATCTCCCCATTGAGTACAGCCATCTCTAAAGTATTTAAAGCAGTTCTCGCATCTCCATTAGCGAATCCGGCAATCGCAGTCAGCATTTCGCTGGTGATGCCGATTTTTTGATTCCCAAAGCCTGAAGGACTTTTTAGGGCATGCTTTAACAGACAAACAAGATCATCTGTAGTAAGAGGCTGAAGAACAAACACTTTACACCTGGAAAGAAGGGCTCCGTTAATTTCAAAGGAAGGATTTTCTGTTGTTGCTCCTATAAGAATAATGCTGCCCTTTTCTACATAGGGAAGGAAGGCATCCTGCTGTGCTTTGTTAAACCGGTGAATCTCATCTACAAATACTAAAGTTTTCAATCCACTTCTCCGATCTGTCTCAGCCTGTGCCATTACTGCCTTAATTTCTTTGATACCGCTGGTCACCGCACTGAAGTCCACAAAGGATGCCCTGGTTCTTCTGGCAATGATTCTCGCGAGAGTGGTCTTTCCGACCCCGGGCGGTCCCCAGAAAATCATAGAACAGATACGATCTTCATCAATCATTCTTTTCAGTACTTTACCTGGACCAAGAAGATGTCTCTGTCCCACAAACTCCTCCAGGCTGACCGGCCTAAGACGGCTGGCCAGGGGCTGGAGACTTCTATCACTGTCAAACAGCGACAACTGTTCCATTCTGCCATCCCTCCCATACATTAAAAGGTTTCCCATAAAATGAAAAAAGAGCACTGAAAAGATGCTCTCTTTTACAGCGCTCCTCATTTTATCAATCAATTAAACTCTGGACAGATATTCGCCTGTACGTGTGTCAATCTTAATCTTATCGCCCTGATTTACAAACAGAGGAACAGCTACCTGAGCTCCTGTCTCAACAATAGCAGGTTTTGTAGCGCCCTGTGCAGTATCGCCCTTAAATCCTGGCTCTGTCTCTGTAATTTCCAGTTCAACAAATAACGGAGGCTCTACGGAGAATACCTTTCCGTTATAGGAACAAACCTTAACTGTATCATTCTCCTTAACGAATTTTAATGCGTCTCCGATTACATCCGGGCTCAAAGCAATCTGCTCATAGGTATTCATATCCATAAAGTTATGAAGATCACCGTCAGCATACAGATACTGCATGTCCACTCTGTCAATTCTTGCCTGTGGGAACTTCTCTGTTGGGCGGAAAGTGCGCTCAACCACGCCTCCGTTTACTACATCTTTGATTTTAGTTCTTACGAAAGCGGCGCCCTTACCCGGTTTTACATGCTGAAACTCCATAATCTGATATACGTTACCGTCAATCTCCAATGTGATACCGTTTTTAAAATCACCCGCTGATATCATAAATGATATTCCTCCTTGAATTTCTCTTAATCTTCTCTATTTTATACTATAATAACCGCATTTTCAACCTTTTTTTACAAATTCCCTCTATGCGCGGCCAGTAAGGTAATCCATAGCTAACAAATATCCCTTTAGCCCAAGCCCCACAATCTGTCCGCTGCATATAGGAGCTGTAACAGAATGGTGACGGAATTCTTCTCTCTGATGAATATTGGAAATGTGAACTTCCACCTTTGGGATTTCAACGGAAGCAAGGGCATCTCTTACAGCATAACTATAGTGTGTAAAGGCTCCCGGATTAATAATAATGCCCTCTGTGCCATTGTAGTAAGCTTCCTGAATCTTATCAATTAAGCCTCCCTCATAATTGCTTTGAAAAATTTCCAGCTCATGGCCTTCCTTTTCCCCCTTTTCCTGCAGCATACGAACCAGAAAGCTGTAATCCTCTTTGCCATAAATGCCTTTCTCCCTGATCCCCAGAAAATTCAAATTGGGTCCGTTTAGCACCAGAATTTTCATAATTTACCTCCTGTAAGTCTCTCCAGTTCTTTAAAAATCTGTTCCGGGCTTTTTCCGTCTGCAGAAATTACCAAATCTGCAGCAAGCCTGTAAGCTCCGTCTCTCTCTCTAAGCATTTTTTCTATTCTCTGCTCTCTGTCACTGTACTGAAGCAGTGGGCGTGTGGTATCACCTTTCAGCCTTTCCATAACTGTTTCCGTTTTTACTTCCAAATAAACTACTATCCCCAGGCGTTTTAAAATCTCACGGTTTTCCTTCCGCAGTGGAAGGCCTCCACCGGTAGCAATTACCTTTGAATCTGATGTGCTTTCCAACTGCAGAAGAACTTCTGTTTCCATTCGTCGGAAAGCGAATTCACCCTCTGTCTCAAAAATCCGGGAAACTGTCTTTCCGGCCTTTTTTTCAATTAAATAGTCGGTATCTTCAAAAGCTCTGCCCAGCTGTCTGGCACACTCTTTGCCTACTGTAGTTTTCCCCGCCCCCATATAACCAATTAAAATCAAATGGCTCATTTTTTTGCCTCCAGCTGAGTTCTTAAAAGTCTTCTGGCGTCGTCTACCAGTTCTTTGGAGAATTTCACAGAGGGATTCCACAGCTCATATGCAATCATTCCCTGGTAAATCAGCATATCCAAACCGCCTAAAACACTTCCTCCCGCCTGTTTTACATACCTCATAAATTTAGTTTCAGCAGGAGTGTATACAATATCTACGCCTGTCCCTATATGACTGTAAAATTTCTCATCTTCTACAGGCGCACAATCTATATTCGGATCCATACCCACGCTGGTAGTCTGAAGGGCCAGACAGTCCATTTCCTGTATTCTTCCATATTCGGAAAGTCTTAACGGCTCTGCGGCCGCTTGAGGAAATCTGGAATTAATCATCTCCGCCAGCTGTATTCCCTTTTCCAGGCTTCGGTTAAGTATATACAGCTTTCTTGCTCCTTCTCTGGCTAAAACATAAGCCGCCGCTTTTGCCGCGCCGCCAGCGCCAAGAAGAAGACAGGTTCTTCCTTTTACTGTAATGCCAGCCCCGGCCATAGCCCGCCACAATCCCTCAGCATCTGTATTGTAGCCCTTAAATCCGCCCTCCACTCTCACCAAAGTGTTTACCGCGCCGATTGCGCCTGCAGCCTCATCCATTTCCACCAGGTATTTCATCACCTCCTGTTTGTGAGGAACCGTTATATTCATTCCGGCAAAATTCAGGGCATAAGCTCCTTTTACCGCAGCCTCTATCTGTCCAGGCTCTACTTTCAAGGGAATATATACTAAGTCCGTATCTGTTTTCTCAGAATAAAAATTATGCATCAAAGGTGAAAGGGAGTGCTCCACCGGCCATGCCATCACTCCGCACACCTTACTTTTCCCACTTATCATACTGTCTGACCTCTTAGTTTATTTTATCTGTTTTTGTCTTCTGTAGAAATATAAAACTACGGCCTCCAGCCGCCTTTTTATTACAATCTGAATTTCTTCCTTTGGATGAATCGGTTTTACAAGAATAGTGGGGATTCCCGCCTTTTTAGCGCCATAGACATCTGTAAAAAGCTGGTCCCCCACAAAAACTGTGTTCCTGCTTCCGGTTCCCATCAATTCCATTGCCTTTCTATAATTCTTAACGCCCGGCTTTCCGCCTTTATAAATATAGAAACCTGCATCTACCTGCGCTGCAAAGGAAGATACCCGCTCTTCCTTATTATTAGATAAGAGACAAGTTTGAATCCCCAGTCTTTTAAGTTTCTGAAACAGTTCCTTTGCCCTCTGATCTGCAGGGGCACCATGAGGGACCAAGGTATTGTCAATATCAAAAATTATCCCTTGCACACCCTGACGTGCCAGAGTTTCAAAAGGAATCTGATAAACCGAATCCACATCCTGATCCGGAAAAAATCTCTCAAGCATATTCATTCCTACTTCTTCAATAATTTGCCCAGCTCTTCCATAAAAGTACCAACATCCTTAAACTCACGGTAGACAGAAGCAAAACGGACATACGCCACTTCATCGATTTCCTTCAGTTTTTCCATAACAAGTTCACCGATTTCCCAGCTTCCAACCTCTCTGTCCTCACGATTAAAAATCTGTGTCTCTATCTCATCTACCATAGCATCAATCTGCTGGGAAGACACCGGCCTCTTGTGACAGGAATGAAGGATTCCCGCCTCAATTTTAGAGCGATCGTAAACCTCCCTGGAATGATCCTTCTTAATTACCATCAGCGGCATGGTCTCCAGCTTTTCGTATGTAGTGAAGCGCTTCCCACATTTTTCACACTGCCTGCGGCGTCGGATCGAACTATTATCATCAGCCGGTCTGGAATCAATTACCTTTGTATCTGCTTCATTGCAAAATGGACACTTCATGTCGCCACCTCCTCGTTCAATTCAGTCATCTATCTATTTGGTATATATAATACCTTACAATTTATGGATTCGCAAGTATATATTTAAATTGGCGGACCTTTGTCAGTCATATTAAAATTTACATTTTTCTTCTGACTTTTCTAAATCCACGCTCACTAAAATTATATCCTCCCCCACTTGCCTAATATCGCAATAAGGAATTACATATTCCTTTTCTCTGCCCAAAAATCCACAAAAACAGCCAGGCCCTGGCACAATGATGGCCAAAAGGCAACCTGTATCCATATCAAAGTCTACATCCCCAACATAACCCAGACGCCTGCAGTCACAGATATTAATTACTTCTTTTTGTTTTAAATCAGAAACCCTTTGATAGTATCAGTAATTTAAAACGACCTAATCTCTCCCTTTTTAAAGGGAAAACAAGCCTCCTATTCCAATTTACATTCTACGGGCCAGCGTATATTTTTCTTTGTTGTTTCCATACTAATGACAGGAGGTGCTGTTATGGAAAATCAAAGCAAAAATCAAAGTCAGCCACAGGAACCTGACAAAAGAAAAAAGCCTCATATTACAGAGCCGCTGCCAGAATCAACCCGTCCTCGCCGTGACGGCCCCGGCGGGAACTAAATCCTCTTTATAATAAGTAACAAAACAACAGCGCCAGATTCAAAGGCGGTAGGCAAAGCTTTTGAATCTGGCCCTGTTTTTCTTTTTAAGCTGCTGTGTTATTAATCATTTCTTTTTCTCTTATTTTCTCAGACCCGGATACTGCAACGCTCCATCCTGATCCGGAGTTAAGGTAACCGGTTCTGTAATCATACGACCGTTATCATCCATAATATACCACTTACCTTCCACCGTTACCTGGCCTTTGACCATGGCCCCGTCTGCACCAAGATAGTACCAATGGTCCTGATACTCGTACCAGATATTTGTCACCATCTTTCCGGAGCCATCAAACCAGTACCATTTTCCGGCATCTTCATACCACTTATTCTTAACGCACTCTCCTGTGTTTCCCAGGTAGAACCGCCAGCCGTCCGCTTCCTGATACCACCCGGACTTTTTCTCCTCCATAGC
>DXFU01000031.1 GCA_019114305.1 Candidatus Hungatella pullicola
ATTTCGCTATCCCTTCTTCTCGCCTATACCTCGCGATACAAACCTTGGGAGTCGCTATGGGGTTCGTCGGCAACTACGCCCCTTGTGGACTTTCACCACAGACTGACGGCATGCCCGTCATACATAAAAAACGGGCACCCTGACAATGGGTTACCCGTATTCCTGCTTTGCTTTTTCTTCAATCAGTCTTTCTGCACATAAAATAACTGCACGAAACCAACAGGCATAAATAATGCCTGTAAAATGAATATGACCTGATGAATCTTTCCGCAAAATTAAGTACAACAAAATAACCCATCACCAATGGATGAGAACGAACGATATTCGTAAACTTTATTGTCCTGTAATCAGCGAATAGACGACATCAAGCCACCTCCCTTTAACAAATCTTTTTGTAGTATAGCACAGGCTTCCAAATCAGTCAATGCATAACTTTCAACCTTTGCCCTCTGACAAGTCTATGGTCTTTGTGGCGACTCTTTCTGCAAGATATCTATTATGGGTAATAACAAGGATTCCCATATTCCGTTTCTCTGCCTCCTTTAAAACAACATTCCAAATCTGCGCCTGTGTAATTACATCCAGCATTGTGCTGATCTCATCACAAACAAGATAATCGGCGCCGCTTAATACAGCTCTTGCCACACAAAAACGCTGCAGTTCGCCGCCGGACAGTTCTCCGGGAAACCGATTCAGCCATGAAGGCTCTATACCGAAATCCTCCAGCATCCCCTCTTCCATTCCTCCGCTTTCCTCCAGAACTTTCTTCAGTCTCCAGCGAGGGTTAACAGCCTTTTCCGGATGCTGGAAAATCAGCTGTACGGGACATACTCCTTTTACAGGAAGCGGTTTTCCATCTAATAAAACGCAGCCTTTCTCCGGCTTTAAATAACCGCTCAAAAGCATAGCCAAAGTTGTTTTGCCGTAACCGCTGGGAGCAAATACTGCCAGGCGTTCCCCTTTATCAAGGATGATACTTCTGTCTTCAAAAACCCATGGCTGCTTTTTGTGATAACGGAAAGAAACATTTTTTGCCTCAAGTGCCATAATAACACCTTACCTCTCCTCCTCGCACTTCACGCACCGGCGGAACCTTAATGGTACACTCCGCTGTTTTGAAAGGACACCGGGGCGCAAAGAGACAGCCTTCAGGCAGATGTCCTGCATATGGCTGAAATCCCTCTATAGGCTGGAATCCATTTTGGGGCAGCGCCCGCCACAACGCCTTGGAATATGGATGCCTGAGGGCATCAGGCCCCGCTTTAAAATCTGATCCGTAAGCCGTCTCTACAGTAGTTCCGGCATAAAACACAGAAACTCTGTCGGCAAATTCAACCGCAAGATCAATATCATGGGTTATAAGAATGACCCCCTTCCCCTGGTCAGCCATTTCTCGGAACATTCCAAGGGCCTCCAGGGCCTGATCAAGGCTCATTCCCGGCGTAGGCTCATCGGCAACAATCAATTCCGCCTCCCCAAGCAGAGCCGTAGACACCAAAACCCGTCTTGCCATGCCGCCGGAAAGCTGAAACGGATAAAGCTGAGGTGTATTGTCCGGCAGTCCCAGCCGCTTAAAAAGACCGTTTCGTTTCTGTACAGACCGTGGTTTTCCATGACCGTCTGCCTGCGCTCCTACCTTCATCAACGGGTCCAGATAGGCAACGGATTGAGGCACAAAAGCAATTTCTGTTCCCCGAAGCCGCTCCTGCAGTTTTGGATTCAGTTCCTTCCCCTTAAAACGCAGATGCCCCTCTACAGTGGCATTGCCAGGCAAAATGCCAAGAATGGCAGAAGCCAGCAGGCTTTTCCCAGAGCCGGAAGAACCGGCAACAGCCAGAATCTCGCCGGGATATACAGTCAGATGCAGATCAGAGATAACCCTAAGGTCTGTCTGTTTCAGACCTTGGTCATACATACGAAAAGATACAGACAGATCGTGGATTTCCAATAAGCTGTCGCTTCTTTGCTTCATATTCTCCTCCTTATTCCTGAGCGCTGCTGGGATCCGTAATCATGCGCAGATAATCTCCCAGTTTGTCAATTAATAATACAATCAGCACAAGAGACACCCCAGGAAGCACTGCCGGCCACCACATTCCCGTGGAAATATACCCCATGCTTTCAGACAAAATAATACCGATTGCCGGCTGTTCCGGCGGCAGGCCGAATCCTAAAAAGGAGACGGCAGCCTCGTGAAGGATGGCATGTGGAAACATTAAAATCAGTCCCACAAAAAACTGAGGTGCAAGATGGGGCAGAAAATGGTGTATGAGAATCCATCTGCTGGATTTCCCCAGTCTGCGGGATACCGCTACATACTGCTGGGAAGAAAGCTGCAGCACTTCTCCTCTTATAAGTCGGGCAAGACTGCACCAATGGGTAGCTGCAATTCCAATGAGCAGACCTTTCAGCCCTCTTCCCACAGAGAAAGAAATTAAAATTACAAGAACCGTGTGAGGCACTCCCATCACAAGGTCAATCAGCCAGTTAACAGCGGCATCCACCGTTTTCGAACCAGTGGCCGCAACAATTCCTACGAATACAGCAATCATTCCGCTGATCATGGAAGCCCCAAATCCTACTGTCAGACTGACAGCCATGCCCTTAAGAGTCCGCGCCAGCAGATCTCTCCCCAGGGAATCGGTGCCAAACGGATGTTTCAGGGAAGGCGGCTGCCTGGCATTGAGAAAGTTTCCGGCTGCCGCTTCCTCGGGAATCAGAATTCCAGCGGCATAGAGTCCTCCTAAAATGGCTGCTGTCATTGCCGTTAAAATAAGAATCTTTGTACGGCGGTTTAATTGTTTCACTGCCCCGCCTCCTTTATCCGGGGATCAATGATCCCATAGAGAAGATTGGCAATCAGATTGCCGGTACAGACGAACAAAGTGGAAAACAGAGTCAGGCCCAGAAGCAGGGGGACATCTGAATTCAGTCCCGCAGCAGATACCGCGCTTCCCAGTCCGGGATAGCTGAATACGTTCTCTGCCATTACAGATCCGCCGAACAGCTCCGAAAATGATGCAAACTGCAGTGTCATGGCTGGAAGAAGAATATTGCGCAGTCCGTGACGGCGCAGGATTGTCCATCTTCCCTCCCCTCTGGCACGGGCAAAAAGCACATATTCGCTGTTCAATACATCAATCAGCTTCTGACGGGTATGTAAGGCAATATTGGCAAAGGACATTAAGCTTAAGGTAAAAGCAGGCAAAATCAAATGGTACAGCCTTTGCCAGACAGTTACCTCTTCATGGAGCATGCCGATCGGGCTGGAAAAGCCAATGGGAAGCCATTTAAGCCACACAGAAAAGATAAGAAGAAGCACAAGCCCCAGCCAAAAGGCAGGAACTGAGCTGAAAATATAACAGATCTTTTTGAGAATTTTATCCGGCCAGCGGCTGCGATACATCCCCATAATACACCCAATCAGAAAACCCATGGAGCCGGCCAGTCCCCATGCCCACACCATAAGAGCCAGAGAATTGAAAAATCTCTCACTGATAATATCTGCCACCGGTCTTCGATAGAGAGAGGACACCCCCAGGTTGCCGTGCAAAACCTCCCAAAGCCAGCTTAAATACCTTTCCACCGGTGGTTCATTTACCCCCCAGTACGCTTCAATCTCCAAGCGCTGCTCTGGGGAAACAGCCGTCCCCAGACCTAAAATATACTGCTGTACCGGATCAACAGGGGAGGCGCTTACCAATATAAACGAAATAATACTTACAGCCAGCAATATAGAGACAATTTTAGCACCATAAGTTAAGAAAATGCGGGTAAGCCGCTTAAAACTCCCTTTCATAAACACTCCTCAGACCGAATTTTATTCTGTCCAGCTCCACTCCTGCAGATTCTGAATCAAAGGAAGACCATGGCCATGACCATGAATTGGCTGGGCACCAATGGAAAGGCCATCTCTGACATAAGTCACATGATCCAGATTTACAATCCATACCCATGGGCATTCCCCCTTCATTGCCGTACCAGTGGTGCCATCCCACTGGGCTTTCTTCCAGTATTCGTTGGCTTCTTCAGCCGTCAGCGCTTCCATGGCGGCATTCAGATATCCGTCCGTCACCTGGCTCTGATATCCTTCCGGATTGTAAAAATCATCCAAAAAGGCTCCCTGAGACCGATATAAATAGTAGGTCTCATTTGGACTGGAAGAACCCCAGCCCATCATAACCCCTTCAGAAAACATACGGCGGGTAATATCATCCCAGCTTGTGCCTTCCACGTGAATTTCAATACCAATTTCCTTTACCTGTTCCGCAGCGGCCATGGCAACTGCCTGACGCACAGCATCACCAGAAGGATAAATGCAGGAAAATTCCGCTTTCTGCCCATTCTTTTCAACAATACCGTCCCCGTTAATATCTCTCCAGCCGGCATCCCGCAGAAGCTGCTTTGCATATTCTGCATCTGTGTCAATTTTAACCTCCTGGTTATTCCACGGCATGCCGTCGTTTTCAGAATAAGCAGGCCGGCCGAAACCGTTAAGCACTTGATCCGCTATCTGCTGGCGGTCAATTGCATAGGCAATGGCCTGGCGAATCTCAATATTGCATGTCACATCATTTCCTATGGGAGCGCCGCTTTCTGTTGTTTTTCCCTCATCCGGCAAAAGGGGAAGAGTGAATCCCCGGTTGTCAGCAGAGGGAATTGCCTCCACATGATAGCCTTCCACTTCTGTAATGCCCAAAGTAGCTGTAGAATAAGCCACATCCACTTCTCCCGCCTGGACGGCCGCAAGAGCCGCATCCTCTGACATAAACACGACAGTAACATTTTTAATAGAGGGAACTCCATTATAGTAGTCCTCATTGGCTGTAAATACAATCTGCTCCTGTGGTCTCCACTCCACGAATTTATAAGGTCCTGAACCAATGGGATTCCTGCCATACGCTTGGCTGTAAGCGTGTTCTGGAACAATTCCAATGGAAGCAAGTGTATTGAGGAAAATAGAAGTCGGTCTGGTGAGAGTAACAACAACCGTTGTATCATCCTGCGCTACAGCGCTTTCCATATAGGTCAGGTCAACTGAACTTTGAGCTGCTTTTGCTGTTTCCAGAGTAAATGCCACATCAGAGGCAGTAACCGGTTCTCCATCTGTAAAAGACGCATCATCTCGAATGGTAAAGGTCCATGTAAGCCCATCCTCGGACAGGCTATATCCAGTGGCCAGATCGTTCTCAAACGTAAGATCGGCAGTATAGCTGACCAAAGTGCTTTGTACAATAGGAGCGTTTCCGTGGCCCCAGCCCTGAGTTGGATCAAGGGTCTCAGGTTCAGAACCAATGGCAATTACCACGCTGTCTTTTGTCTCCATACGGGTTTCTGCCGCTCCATCCGATATATGACCAGAACTCTGGCTTTTACAGGCAGACAGTGCAAAAACCATTATAATTACCGAAAACAAAGTTATTATCTTTTTCACTTTCATAATCCTAAACAGTTAACCTTTTATTATGAGTTTTTATGTCTTTCTGTAAGCAAAGCAGCTTCACAGATACTTATATCATTCTCTTTCGCAATGCGGGAAAGATCGTTGTATTCATATTTTTTGCGCTCTACTCCGTAACCGGAAGAAATTTTACAATGAACCGCTCCGTAAGGCGTGTCTATGGTTTCCATGCGGCGGTCAAGAACATAACGGCGAAGCTTATTTTCCCGGATGCCAATGGTAGTCGTATGTTTGAACATCAGCCGGATCATTGTCTCCCTGTCCGCTTCCCGACACATTACATGAATAAGGATCCCTGTACGGTTTTTTTTCATTCCAATGGGGATAGTATATACATCCAGCGCTCCTTCATGAAGCAGCTGCTCCATGGCAAAACCAATGGCCTCACCGGTCATATCATCCACATTGCAGCTAAGCTCGCAGATTTTATCTTCAGCTCCCTCGGCTTCTCCTATCATTGCCCTGACACAGTTTGCTGCCGGGAAATCTTTTTTACCCATGCCGTAACCTATGGCCCGTACTTTCATAACCGGCATGCTTCCAAAGTGGGAAGCAAAATGTTTCAGAAGAGCCGCGCCTGTAGGCGTGCACAATTCACCCTTTACCTCTCCGCCATAAATAGGGACATCCCGAAGAATAGATGCGGTTGCAGGAGCCGGAACCGGAAGAATGCCGTGAGCGCACTTTACCTGGCCGCTTCCCACATGAACCGGAGAAACAACAACCTGATCCGGATTCAGACGGTCCATCAGCATACAGACCGCTGTAATATCAGCAATGGCGTCCATGGTTCCCACTTCGTGGAAATGTATTTCAGTTACAGGAACGCCGTGAGCACGGCTTTCCGCCTCTCCAATCAGCTGGTACACTGCCATAATGTCATCCTGTACGTTCTCCGGAAGAGAAAGGTGCCTTCTGACAATGTGTTCAATATCATGAAGGCTGCTGTGATGATGTGCATGGTGATGTTCGTGGCCGGCATGGTGATGTTCCCCATGGTTGTAATCATGGCTGCCGTTTTCATGGCCGTGACTGCAGTGTTCCTGATCCTGATGATGATCATAACTTTCTTCTTCCACACCGTTTACCGTAACTGTTATGTGTGTTCCTGTAATCCCACATTTTACAGAGGCCTCTTTTTTATATTCCACGCCGGGGATTCCAATGGCATTAAGCTCCTTAACAAATTCATCCGCATCAGGCAGCAATTCAATCAGCGCTCCTGTCAGCATATCTCCAGCCGCACCCATTGCGCAGTCTAAATATAAGGTTTTCATTTTATGCCTCCTTTTTCCCATTCATGTGATTAATCATATTAGCAAGATATCCTGCTCCAAAACCATTGTCAATATTTACCACGGAAACGCCGCTGGCACAGGAATTCAGCATGGATAAAAGAGCGGACAAACCGTGAAAAGACGCCCCATAGCCCACACTTGTGGGAACTGCAATCACAGGGCAGTCGGCAAGTCCGCCGATAACACTGGCAAGAGCCCCCTCCATTCCTGCAATGGCAATAATAACGCTTGCGTTCATAATGTCGTCAAGATGCGCCAATGTCCGGTGAAGTCCTGCAACCCCCACGTCATAAAGGCGCACAACCTGATTTCCAAGAATAGACGCTGTCAATGCAGCTTCTTCCGCCACAGGAATATCACTGGTTCCTCCTGTTGCCACAACAATTTTCCCAATCCCATCAGGAACAGGTATCTGGCCAATCACCGCGCACCGGGCTTCTTTATAGTAAGTAAAAGGCTGCACTTTTTCTACTTCCTTTGCACATTCCTCCGTTAATCTGGTAATCAAAATAGAGTTCTGGCCATTTTTCAGCATAGTTTCCACTATTCCAATGATCTGCTTTGATGTTTTGCCCGCGCCGTAAATCACCTCGGCAGCGCCCTGCCGCACCTTCCGATGCATATCAACTTTAGCGTAACCTATATCTTCAAATGGTTTTACTTTCAGTTTCAAAAGGGCGTCATCTACGGAAACGGTTCCGTCACTGACCCCTTCCAGCAGTTTTCTTATATCATTGTTCATCCTCGCACCTCCAAATCCAGTGATACGGTTTTGTAGTATTCTTTTAGTTTCGTCAGTATTTCCTCTCGGTGTTCCAGCAAAAGGGGGAGCTGAGACTGAAGCAGCTGCAGTTTTGCATGGCCTTCTTGGGAACGCACTCGGAAATCTTTAAACCCCAACGAAAACAGATAATCCTCCGCAAACTCTGTTGCTTCCAGCTTTTCCTTTGTAATCATCTCATTTACGGGAATTCTTGTGGCAAGGCAGGCATAGGCAGACTTATCCCACGTAAACAGTCCTGCTTCTTTGGAGAGCCGACGGATTTTGGATTTGGTCAGGCCGCACTGACGGAGAGGAGAAAGAACAGACAATTCTTTCAGCGCTTCCATACCCGGCCGATCACCTGCATCATCCGAAGCATTGGTTCCATCTATAAGAACAGTAAAACCATCGGATTTTGCTTCTTCCATAATTACTCCAAAAATTGCCTTTTTACAGTAATAGCAGCGATTGAAAGGATTTTCTTTTACCTGAGGAACACAAAGCACTTTCATATCAAGGACCTTCATATCCGCTCCAAGCTCACTTGCCAGCCGCTTCGCATCCTCCAGTTCAAAGCTAGGCTGAAATTCGGATTTCACATAATAGGCTCTTACCTCTTTTGCATATTTTCCGGCAGCATACAAAAGATATGCCGAGTCCACGCCTCCGGAGAACGCAAGAGCCGTTTTCGGATACTGGGAAAAAAATTCCTGTAAAGTCATGTTAATACCTCAATCATATGAAAAAATAAAGCACACAAATCCCCTTCAGAGGATATGCGTGCTTTCTAAGCATACAATTCTTGCAATATTCTTTGTTATGTATTACAACAACTAATACTTCTGTATTAGGAATGACAACTTCATGTTGACGAAAGGATTATACACAAATTATAGAAAAAAATCAAGAATTATTTTTAATATAACTTCAGCTAAATTTGCTCAATTCAGCCACAACTTCCTGAATCAGCTTACCTATATTTAAGTCACTGACGCCCACAACAATGTTATCACAATGATTGATGGGGATGAGAATGCGCTTTCCTCTGCTCTGAGCCACTGCTTTGGCCATTGCCGGTGTTATTTCACCAAGAAGGGCATCAGCAATTACAATCCCAACAGGCCCAACAATCACATCAGCCCTCCTGCTGTTTACAACAACAGCATTTTCGCCTGTTGCCCCATAATCAGCCCCTGCTTTCAGCATTGCGGAAGTAGCTACTGTATTGGTTCCTACTGCCGTAACCACTGCATCAGCAATATTACCTTTGATGGCGGCAACAAGCTGTCTTCCGATTCCGCCGCCCTGAGCATCAATAATTAATATATTCATAGGAATGTTTCTCCTTGCAAATCAATATTCTGTCTTTCTGCCAAATAATCAATTCCGGATTTTCTGGCCTGCTCCATCTGATCTTTCCGCTGAATTCGGTACAGTCTGCCATTTTTTCGAAAAACAGCTCCTGTCTGCTTAAAATGAAAGGATACCTATGCTTCCACACACTGTTTCCTCACATCAAGAATCCAGTCATAAATTTTTTCTTTTTCAGTCATGGTCGTTCTCCTTGTATTGGATATTCTTTTGTTCTGGGAACGCTTCCGTTTATTCCCTCATTTTACAACCTCTGTTCCTATGATACTACCATGATTGTAACAGCTGCAGCAATATAAATCAATTATTCACTGTATCGTTTTCCCCAGGTTATAAGCCTCTTTCTGTTCAGGCTTTCTCTGAATATCTCCCGCCCCTCCATTGCTTCCGGCAAGAACATGTCCAAGCTTCTTCCGCTTCAGATGGTCAAAACAAAGAACTTCTGTTCCTATTTCCCGGAAAATAAAAAAGAGACTCTCTCCAAAGAGCCTCTAGCTTTCAATTACAGGAAAACCAAAATGCACAGCAACCCTATTGACTAATTGGTCAACGCTTGCGCTCCCATCATTTATAATAGAAACGTATTTGTTCTCATAACACTGTTTCTGCACTTCCTGAGCAAACAAAGCGTCTCTGTCCATCCAATTGGAAAAAGCCTTTTCCTTATCCCTGCATCCTTCTAGTACATACGGAACAAACTTTCTCGTTCTATAATGGGCTAGCTGAAACTCCTTTGTAGGGGTAATGGAAATGTATCTGCTGTCCGGAATCCCTAGTTGTTTGATTAATTTCGGTACATATGCCGCCCCTTCTGTAATAATGCCATTTTCACAGTTAATCTGTTTCAAATCTGCTGATACATATTCGAAAACTTCTTCGTAGAACTCAAACTCTTCTCTGCATTGGAGCAATGGATCTCTCATCCAAATCTGTTCCGCACTCATCTCAACTGTCTTTTTGCATATTGGATACCCTTTCAATGCACCTCGTTTCGTATACTCATCAAGGAAATCATCTACTTTAAAGTAGTACAAATGATATCTCTGTGAAAGGATTTCGGTTACTGTGCTTTTCCCCGCACAAGGTGAACCGCCAATATAATATGTCCTTATCATCAATTTCTCCTATAAATTCTTAACCTTAAAGTCTCTCTCCAATTCTCTTCTCTGATCCTTCTTTGCTATATCTTCTCTCTTGTCATAAAGCTTTTTACCTCTGGCCAGACCTATTTCCACCTTTACCAGGCTTCCTTTAAAGTAGACCTGCAAAGGCACCAAAGTATATCCCTTTGCCGCCGCCTTGGCCTCCAGTTTATTGATTTCCGCTCTGTGAAGAAGCAGCTTCCTTACTCTTAAAGGATCCTTGTTGAAAATATTTCCCTTCTCATAGGGACTTATATTCATACCGTATATATATACCTGTCCTTTTTCGATTCTCACAAAGGATTCTTTTACGCTGCATTTGCCCATACGAATGGATTTTACTTCCGTACCCGCCAGCTCAATGCCGGCCTCGTATTTTTCATCTATAAAATAATCGTGGTATGCCTTTTTGTTATTTGCTATCAGCTTAAAGCTTTCCTTTCCCATAGTATCCTCCTGTCTTTTCGCATTCAGGGCTCCTGGCCTAACAGTCTGGCCGGAATAAAGTCTATGGTTCTGGCCTGCCTGTCCACTCCGGCCACCTGAATCCGGATGGTCTGTCCCAGTTTATATAATTTTCCTGTCATTTCTCCGTGAAGCTCATAACTGGTCTCATCAAATATATAATAATCGTCTCCCAATTCCGTAATACGGATAAATCCTTCCACCGTACTGGGCAGTTCTACATAAATGCCCCAGGATGTAATTCCGGAAATTACGCCTTCGTATTCCTCGCCTATGTGCCTGGACATATATTCACACTTTTTAAGCTTCACAGTCTCCCGCTCCGCCTCATCGGCCCGCCGTTCCAGAGCTGAAGTTTCCGCTGCAACAGACGGCAGAAGCTTTTCGTAGTGGCGGACTCTCTTTTCTTTCATTCCTCCCTTTAAATTCTCCTTGATAATCCTGTGTATCTGAAGATCCGGATATCTGCGGATAGGTGAGGTAAAATGGGTATAATATTTTGCCGCCAGCCCAAAATGCCCCGTATTTTCAACGGTATATTTGGCCTGTTTCATAGACCGAAGAGCCAGACGGCTGATCAGTCCCTCCTCCGGAGTATCTTCTGCTTTTACAAGAAGCTTCTGTACTTCTTTTGGATAAATCTCTCCATTGTGAAATCGAATGGTATAGCCGAAGCTCCCAATAAAAGCCGCCAAACCTTTCATCTTCTCCGGATCTGGGTTGTCATGAGTTCGAAACAGAAAAGGAATCTGCTGCCAGTAGTAATCCTCTGCCACAGTTTCATTGGCAATCAGCATGAAATCTTCAATAATTTTTGTAGCCGTATTTCTCTCATAGGGCTTAATCTCTACCGGACGTCCCTTCTCATCTAACATCACCTTTGTCTCCGGAAAGTCGAAATCAATAGAACCCCTCTGCTTTCTCTTTGTTCTAAGAATATGTGCCAGTTCCTTCATAAGAAAAAACATCGGCACCAGTTCCTCATACGCTTTAGCCGTCTCCTGGTCTTCATCCGTTACAATGGCATTGACCGCTGTATAAGTCATCCGCCTGTTTACCTGAATCACACCTGGGCCAATTACATGATCGATTACATTGCCTGACTCATCAATCTTCATCACACAGCTGAGGGTCAGCCGGTCCTGTCCCTGGTTCAGGGAACAGATTCCATTGGACAGCCTGTGAGGAAGCATTGGTATCACCCGATCCACCAGATAAACACTGGTTCCCCTTTTTCTTGCCTCCCGATCCAATAAACTGTTCTCAGTAACGTAATGGCTTACGTCGGCAATATGAACTCCAAGAGTATAGATTCCATCCTCTTTTGACAAAGTAATGGCGTCATCTAAATCCTTGGCATCCTCTCCGTCAATGGTAACTGTGGGCAGATCCCTGAAATCCATTCTCCCTTTTGTCTCCTCCTCTGAGACGGAATCAGGAATCCTTTCCACTTCTTCCATTACTTCCTCCGGAAACTGACAGGGAAGATTAAATCCTCTCACAATAGACAAAATATCAGTGCCCGGATCATTGACATGTCCAAGAATTTCTGTAATTCTTCCTTCCGGATTTTTTCCGTTTCCTCCAAAATCCTTAATTCTTACAACCACCTTGTGGCCGGTTACAGCTCCCATGTCACAGCCCTGAGGAATAAAAATATCCCTGGAAATTCTCTGATTGTCCGGCACTACAAAGCCAAAATTCTTGTTTTTCTGATAAAAACCAACTATCTCTTCATTGGCTCTTTCTAAAATTTTGAGAACCCTTCCCTCTGTGCGCCGTCCTTTCCCAGGTTCCCTTTCAGTCACAACCAGGACCCGATCTCCATGAAGAGCAGACTCTGTCTTCTCTTCCGATATAAAAATATCTCCATCCCGTCCTTCCACGGTTACAAAGCCAAACCCCCTGGAAGTACCGGAAAAAATGCCCGCCACTGCCCCCATCTGGGGGGCTCCATATTTTCCTTTGGCGGAAATACCGATCTTCCCTTCCTTTGCCAGAGCATCCAGAACTTCTTTTAACTCATCCCTTCTGGATTTGGGCACATCAAGAAGTACCGCCATTTCCTTCAGTTTCATGGGAACATAGGCCGGATCCCTGATAACCTGAAGAACTTTTTCTTTCTTCTCCTTTAATTCTTCCTGAGTCATTCCATCACTCCAATCCAATAAAAAATTCTATACACCTATAATATCCGTACTTAATGTTCAAATAATTCTCTTTCTGCCCTCCAGAATGAAAAAACACCCTTGCTATGCGTCTACAAGAGTGTTTATTCTTTACAGTATATTCAGATTCAATACAAGCGCCAGAATAAAAAATAAAATCGCGCCGTACTTTGTAAACTTCTCCAGATTACCTTCCATAGAACGTCCCTTGTTTCTGCCCCAGTAGGTATCCGCCATGCCTCCAATTGAGCCAAGACCAGAAGACTTGCCTTCCTGAAGCAAAATAATCGCTGATATGGCAATGCATAAAATAATAAATATAATTGACAGAATCATCCGAATCATCTTTTCCACCTCCTGTACTCAAACAGGCTAATCATACCATATTTTTTATATAAATACAACCTTATTTTCTGAAAAAACCAGAGAAGGCCTTTTTCCCATGCCGAATAAGACTTTCTGAACCATTTTGTCCATCCGGCCAGAAAAGGCCTTCTCACATAATCTTAATTCTGTTCTCTCATTTTATGCTCTCAGCTCAATGCCCAGTCCCTGAAGTCCGTTAAGGATTTTCTTCATAACCCCG
This sequence comes from Candidatus Hungatella pullicola, assembly GCA_019114305.1. GTDB lineage: Bacteria > Bacillota > Clostridia > Lachnospirales > Lachnospiraceae > Hungatella_B > Hungatella_B pullicola. Next base: position 13,255 of record DXFU01000031.1, read on the forward strand.
CTGATCTCCTGATCATCCAGAGTATGATCCTTAGCACGGAAGGTGATGGAGTAAGCTACAGACTTATGGCCGGCCAGAATCTGAGCGCCCTCGTAGATATCAAACAGCTGGCAGCTCTCCAAAAGCTTTCCTGCCCTCTGCTGAATGATTTCCTCAATCTGTCCTACCAGAACTTCCTTCGGAACTACCATGCTTAAATCCCTGGTCACTGCGGGATACTTGGCAATTCCTGTGTACTTCCGGTCAAAGGTGGTAAATGGGATCATAGCCGGCATATCAATAACTGCCACATAAGTTTTTTCACCCAGTTTGTAATTATCTGCCACATCCGGGTGCACCTCACCCAGGTATCCCACTACTGTCTCCTCGTAAGAAATCTCTGCCTGTCTTCCCGGATGAAGGAACGGCTTTCCTGCTTCCGGATTGTAACGAAGTTTTTTATGCATGCCTACTTTATCAAAAAACTCTTCTACAACTCCTTTCATATCAAAGAAGTCGCCGTCTCCGTACATTCCTAAAGTAAACTGCATCCGCTCCTCAGGAAGCTCTGCAAGAGGCAGGCTTTTGGGAAGGTATATATTGGCCAGCTCATAAAGACGTACATTTTTATTCCGTCTGTTGTAGTTGGTAGAAAGGGAGCTTAACATTCCATGGAGAGGAAGGGTTCTCATAATGCTGAAATCCTCTCCCAGAGGGTTCTGAATGGTCACAGTCTGACGAAGCTGACTGTCTGCCGGGATTAACAGGCGGTCAAATACCTTAGGACTTTCAAAAGAATAAGTCATCCCCTGTGAAAATCCACAGAACTCAGCCACTTCTCTTGCCACCTGTTCCACTCTCAGCTTATAGGACAATTTTCCTGTTGTAGCCTCGCCGGAAGGAAGGGATACAGGAATCTTATCATATCCAAAGAAACGGGCTACTTCCTCTGCCATATCTGCCATACAGCCTAAATCCTGACGGAAGGTGGGAATAAGGATTTCATTTTTCTCTTCATCATATCCAAGATCCAGTTTCTTAAAATAGGAAAGCATAGTCTCCTGAGAAATATCCGTTCCAAGCAGTCTGTTCATCTTCTCCGGCTCAAAAGGAATCCTTTTTCCTTCTCTTCTTACCGGGTAAACATCAATCATACCTCCCACAACTTCTCCGGCTCCCAGCTCCTCAATCAGCTGGCAGGCACGGTTAATAGCCTCGCTGGCATTATTGGGATCCAGCCCCTTTTCAAACTTACCGGAAGCGTCTGTTCTAAGTCCTATCTTTTTTGCGGAAAGACGAATGTTCGTCCCGTCAAAGCAGGCTGCCTCAAACACCATGGTCTGTACATTGTCCGTAATCTTGGTGTTTTCTCCGCCCATAATTCCGGCAATCCCTACTTCCTTTTCCCCATCATTGATCATCAGAATGGTGCTGTCCAGCTTTCTGTCCTGACCGTCCAGGGTCTGGAAAACGTCTCCCTCAGCAGCTCTCTTTACTACAATTTTATGTCCTGCAATCAGATCATAGTCATAAGCATGCATCGGCTGTCCGTATTCTTCCATTACATAATTGGTAATATCCACAATATTGTTAATAGGACGGATGCCGCAGGCTGCCAGACGTCTCTGCATCCATGCCGGTGAAGGCGCCAGCTTAATATTTTTTACCATTCTGGCACAATATCTTGGACACAGATTTTCATCTTCCACCTCAACGGTGAGATAATCATGTATATCTTCGCTGTTGCCTGTAGCTGTCACTACCGGCGGTACAAATGGCTTGTCAAAGGTAGCTGCCGCTTCTCTGGCAATTCCGATTACGCTGTAGCAGTCTACACGGTTTGATGTGATCTCATACTCAAATACAGAATCCCTCAATCCAAGCAGTTCAATCGCATCTGCTCCCACCTGGGTGTCCTGAGGAAGAATATAAATGCCGTTTTCCGGAGCATCCGGATACATGTCTCTGGTAGATCCCAGTTCCTCAATGGAACACATCATACCGAAGGATTCCACCCCTCTCAGCTTGCCCTTTTTAATTTTAATTCCATTCTCAGGAAGAGGGCCTCCATCATGGCCTCCTGCCACTTTTCCTCCGTCTAAAACAACAGGAACCTTATCCCCCACCTTCACATTGGGAGCTCCGGTAACAATCTGAATGGTTTCGGTTCCAACATTTACCTGGCAGATAATCAGCTTATCCGCATCCGGATGCCTTTCAATGGAAAGAATCTGACCAACGACAATTTTATCCAGATTTTTATCCAGACATTCATAGCCTTCTACCTTGGTTCCGGTGAGCGTCATGGCGTCCGTATACTCCTGAGGAGTTACGTCAAGCTCCGGAACATATGCTTTAATCCATGATAATGGTGTATTCATTGCTTTACTCTCCCTTTCTGTCCTTAGAACTGCTTTAAAAAGCGAATGTCGTTTTCATACAGCAGTCTCATATCATCGATCTCATACTTCAGCAGAGCAATACGCTCCAAACCCACGCCAAAAGCAAAACCAGAGTACTCTTCCGGATCAATACCGCTCATTTCCAAAACATGTGGGTGTACCATGCCGCAGCCTAAAATCTCAATCCAGCCGGAGCCTTTGCAGAACCGGCAGCCCCTTCCGCCGCACTTAAAACAGGTTACGTCTACCTCAGCGCTTGGCTCTGTAAACGGAAAATGGTGAGGACGGAACTTGACTTTTGTCTCCGGACCAAACAGCTCTTTGGCGAACTCGGCCAAAGTGCCTTTCAGATCTGCAAACGTAATGTTCTTGTCAATTACCAATCCTTCAATCTGATGGAAGGAAGGAGAGTGGGTAGCGTCTACCTCATCAGAACGGAATACACGGCCCGGAGCAATCATACGAATGGGAAGTTTTCCCTGCTCCATCGTACGCACCTGTACAGGGGAGGTCTGGCTTCTCAAAACAATGTTCTCATTGATATAAAAGGTATCCTGCTCGTCTCTGGCCGGATGATTTTTGGGTATATTCAGCTTCTCAAAGTTGTATAAATCATACTCCACCTCAGGTCCCTCTACTACTTCATAGCCCATACCTACAAAGATTCTTTCTACTTCCTCCAAAGCAATGGTGTTTGGATGGCTGTGTCCTACATGATTTCTCTTTGCAGGAAGAGTTACGTCAATCACTTCTTTTTTCATCTGCTCTTCTCTGGCCTTCTTTGCCAAAGCAGTTCTTGCTTCCTCCAGTTTTCCTTCTATCAGGGCTCTGGCATCGTTGACCATCTGGCCAACTTTTGGCCTCTCCTCCGGCGGAACATCCTTCATACTTTTTAATACGCTGGTCAGCTGCCCCTTTTTGCCCAAATAGGCTACGCGGATATCATTAAGCTTTTCCAGCGCGTCAGAAGATTCAATCTGATTCAGAGCTTCTTCTTTGATTTTTTCTAATTGATCCCTCATTGTTGTCTCCTTTTCTTTTCTGAAAATAGGAACCGATACCTGCTGTACAAGAAAGAATTCCGCCTGCGGAGTTTTCCGTTTCATAAAGAAACCATAGTCAAAAAAAGCTCCGTCCCAAAAAGGGACGAAGCAATATCCGCGGTACCACCCTGATTCCTGCTGTGCAGGCACTCGGCATGTGTAACGTACATGGACGTCATGGCCTACTGCCGGATTTCAGGTTCTGCCATGCTGCTCCAGTGGGAAATTCAACTGCTTACAGGAACTTAAAAGGGCTTTCAGCCGGTGGCCCCTTCTCTCTGAAAGAAAGTAAGCGTCTACTGACACCTTCTTCGCATTTAACTGTGTATTTCAATAGCCCTATTTTAACCACTGACCTCTAAAATGTCAAGAGCCAGTTTTTCCAGTTTCCCCGCACCATCAGTTTTGCCTTTATTTAGGAAGCAAACTGGCTGTTATACAAGGCGGCGTAAAATCCTTCCTGTTGAAGGAGCTGCTCATGGGTTCCCTGTTCCACAATCCGGCCTTCCCGCATAACTAAAATTACATCGGCCTCCCGAATGGTTGACAGTCGGTGGGCCACAATAAAACTGGTTCGCCCTTCCATCATGGAGGCAAACGCTTTCTGAATTCTCACCTCTGTTCTTGTATCAATAGAGGATGTGGCTTCATCCAGAATCAGCATAGGCGGAAGGCAGAGCATGACCCGGGCGATACACAGCAGCTGTTTTTGCCCCTGTGAAAGATTTCCTCCGTCTTCCGCAATCACAGTATCATAACCCTGGGGCATTCTCTTAATAAAACTGTGTGCATGAGCCTCCTTTGCAGCCTTTATAATCTCCTCCTGGGTGGCATCCGGCTTTCCATAGGCTATATTTTCCCGTATGGTTCCGGCCTTCAGCCATGTTTCCTGAAGAACCATGCCGTAGCTGGTTCTAAGGCTCTCTCTCGTCAGGCCCCGAATATCCTGACCGTCTACCTGAATCGAGCCGGAATTAACATCGTAAAATCTCATAAGAAGATTAATCACTGTGCTTTTTCCACAGCCGGTAGGCCCTACAATAGCCACTCTCCACCCTGGTTTTACAGCAAGATTCATATTTTCAATCAAAGGAACCTGAGGATCATAGGAGAAAGAAACATTGGAAAGACTTACCTCTCCTTTTACATTTGCAAGGACTTTTGCATCCGCAGGCTCCGGAGTCTGTGGTTCCTCGTCAATCAGCTCAAACACTCTGGCCGCGGAGGCCAAAGCATTCTGCAGTTCCGTCACAACACCGGAGATCTCATTAAACGGCTTTGTATACTGGTTTGCATAGCTTAAAAAGCTGGACAGCTGACCTACTGTCAGCAAACCGTTTAAAGCAGCAAATGCCCCCGCAATTCCCACGCTGGCGTACACAAGACTGTTAACAAATCTGGTGGCCGGGTTCGTAATGGAAGAAAAGAACGTAGCTTTCAGCCCCCAAATTCTCAGCTGCTCGTTGACAGCCTGGAACTTTTCCTGAGCCTCCTTCTCGTATCCGAAAGCCTGAACGACCTTCTGATTGCCCAGCATTTCATCTACCAGTGATGTCAGCTCTCCTCTGGTCTGCGACTGCCGCTGAAACATGGTATAGGTCCGTTTGGCAATAAAACTGGCTACAAAAAGGGAAACCGGGGTTACTAACACTACAACTGCAGCAATTACCGGATTAATGGCAAACATAAAAATCAAAGTTCCCCCTATGGTAAGGACACCGGTAAACAGCTGGGTAAAGCCCATAAGAAGTCCATCGGAAAACTGATCAATATCCGCAATAACCCGGCTGATTATATCCCCGTGTCTGTGAGAATCAATATAGCTTAAAGGAAGGATTTCCAGCTTATGGAAAGCCTGGGTTCTAATATCCTTTACCACCTGGTAAGTAATCTGATTATTAATGTGGCTCATGGTCCACTGAGCGGCTGCGGTAATCACAATAAGAATACCCATGGTTTTTAAAATATCCCACATCGCCCCAAAATCCACCTGCCCCGAACCTACAATACAGTCCACAGCCTGTCCAGTGAGAATAGGAATATAAAGAGTCAAAGCTACTGTAATCAAAGCGCAAAACAGCGATGCTGCCACCCTCAGCCTGTAAGGCTTTATACTCATAAGAATCCTTTTGACAGTCAAACGATATTTTTCTTTCTTCATGCCTCTTCTACCTCCTCTTTGGAAAGCTGGGACAGGCAGATCTCCCGATATACCTGACAGGATTTTATAAGCTCCCTATGGGTTCCCATTCCGGCCATATGTCCGTCTTCCAAAACAACAATGCGGTCTGCGCTTTTCACAGTGGCAGCTCTCTGGGATACCAGGAATACCGTCATATGAGCCGTCTTCTGACGAATGGCCTTCCTAAGTCTTGCATCTGTGGCAAAATCCAAAGCAGAAGCACTGTCATCCAGAATCAATATATCAGGCTGTCTTACCAGGGCTCTGGCAATGGTGAGCCGCTGGCGCTGGCCTCCGGACAGATTCCTTCCTCCAGCCTGAATCATCAGATCCAATCCTTCGTTTTTTTCCTCCACAAATTCTCTTGCCTGAGCGGTGTCAAGAGCCTCATAGATTTCCCGGTCAGAGGCATCTTTCTTTCCCCATTGAATATTTTCCCTGAGAGTCCCCCGGAACAACACAGCCTTCTGGGGAACACAGCCTACCATATGGCGCAGCTGAACCAAAGGGTAATGTTTTACATCCACGCCTTCCACCAAAACGTTTCCCTCGGTGGCGTCATAAAACCGGGCAATCAGATTCACCAAAGTGGATTTTCCTGATCCGGTTCCTCCGATAATTCCTATGGTCTCTCCTTTTTTTACAGAAAAGTTAATGTCAGAAAGAGCCGGCTCTTTGGCTCCCTCATAAGTAAATGACATATGGGAAAATTCCACCTCCGGGCTGCCCTCCTGGCTCCCAACTCTTGAATTTCCAGAATCTGTAATTCCCGGACTTGTTTCAAATACAGACTCAATTCTCCCTGCGCAGGCAAGAGCCTTGGAGATGGTAATGATTAAGTTAGCCAGTTTCACCAGCTCCACCAGAATCTGTGACATATAATTGACAAGAGCCACTACCTCTCCCTGTGTAATTGCTCCAGCTTCCACTCTCTCTGCCCCAGTCTGAATCAGTACAATAATCCCCAGATTAATAATGACATAAGTAAGCGGATTCATGAGGGCCGATATTTTCCCAACAAAAATCTGAAACTGAACCAGAAAAGCATTTTCTTCGCCAAATCTCTTTTTCTCTGCCTCCTGACGGTTAAAGGCACGAATAACCCGGACTCCTTCCAAATTCTCCCTTACAGACAAAAGCACCCGGTCCAGCTGCCTTTGCACTTTCTTGTATAAAGGCATACTGATCAGCATAATACCAAATACTACAACAGAAAGAACCGGAATCACCACCACAAAAATCAGAGCGGCTTTAAAATCAATGGTAAAAGCCATGGCCATGGCGCCAAATACAATAAAAGGAGAGCGAAGAAACAGCCTTAAAAATAGGTTCACACCAGACTGTACCTGATTGGCGTCACTGGTCATTCTGGTAATCAGGGTAGCCGTTCCTATGGAATCAATCTCTCCATAGGAAAGCCTGTTAATATGGGCAAACAGGTCATTTCTCAGCCCGGTTCCAAATCCGGCGGCAGCTTTTGCTGCAAAATACTGGGCTGTAATAGAGCAAACCAGGCCGATCACTCCCAGCAGTATAAGAATTCCTCCCATTTTTAAAATGTAGGGAAGATCCTGGTTTTTAATTCCCACATCAATGATCTGGGCCATAACCAAAGGAACCAGTAATTCAAAGGCCGCTTCCAACAGCTTAAAAAGCGGCCCCAACACGCTCTCCAGTTTATACGCCTTCAGATATTTCAAAAGCTTTCTCATCTTTTATCCACCTTTACTATTTTTCAAAGTAATCTGTTGTATTCTTGCAGCTTCCATCCTGTTTTCCAGCCGCTTTTCCAAACAGGATAAAGCCTGCCGCAAACATAACCGCCAATACAGCCACGCCATAACTGCTGTTTTCTGTAACCTGGGCAAAAATTCCCATCAGACCGGTACCCAAAAAGGAAGCCCCTTTTCCGCAGATATCGAATATTCCAAAATATTCTCCGGACCTCTGCGGCGGTATGATTTTTGCAAAATAGGATCTGGACAGAGCCTGTATAGCTCCCTGAAACATCCCAACGCATATGGCCAGAATCCAGAACTGATACTGGTATCTTAAAAACACAGCATAAAGGGCAATACAGAAATAAGCTCCAATGCAGAAGCGGATTAAGACAGCAGAAGAAATCCGCCGGCTTGCTTTTCCAAAAAGAAGGGCGAAAGGAAATGCCACTATCTGCGTTACCAGAAGAGCCAGCAAAAGTCCTGAAGTATTCAGCCCCAAGGCGCTTCCGTAAGCGGTAGCCATTTCTATAATGGTATAGACTCCATCAATATAGAAGAAATAAGCCAGAAGAAACAACAGAATCTTTTTGTTTTTTCTTATCTCTCCAATAGTATTTTTAAGCCTTTCAAGACTTTGTTTTACTGCGCCTCTTTCCCCTTCCGAGTAATAAATCTGCTTGTATGACCTAAGGAGAGGAAGGGCGGCAGCCAGCCACCAAACTGCGTGAATGACAATGGCAGCCGCCATGGCAGAACGCAGCCGGATCCCAATGGATTCATAAAACAGGACGAAAATAAGGCTAATTACAAAAGGAATACAGCTTCCTATATAGCCCCAGGCAAAACCATGGGAGGAAATCCCATCCATTCGTTCTCTGGTAGTAATATCTCCCAGCATGGAATCATAAAACACAAGGCTGGAGGAATAGGCGATTTTTGCCAAAATAAAAAGAATCAAAAATACCAGCCAGGACTGGGGAATGGCAAGAAGGCCGCAGCAAAAAACTCCGGACAAAACGCAGACAGCAAACACTGGCTTTTTAAAACCTTTTGTATCTGCCAAGGCACCGAAAACAGGGCCGATAAAAGCAACTGCCAGGGTGGAAATGCTGGCTGCATATCCCCAGCTGGCCAGATAGTCCACAGAAGATACACCGGAGTTCTCAGCAAGATAATTAAAATAGATCGGCAGTATGGTAGTTGCCAGAAGAATAAACGCAGAATTTCCCACATCATAAAGAATCCACCGTATCTCCATAGAGGTAAGACCCTTGTTTCTATTTGATTTCATAGACACTCTCATTTTTTACATTTTCTCTTCCCTTGATATTTTTTCCGTCCCATGGTAATATTCTTAATACTATAGTGATAAAAAGGGGGGATACTATGATCAGATGGATTTTATGGGGCAAACAAATTTATGATAAATTCAGCAGAGATGAGATGACCGTATACGCCGCTCAGGCATCCTTTTTTATTATCATTTCAGCTTTTCCTTTTATTATGCTGTTAATGTCCCTGATTCAGTTTATTCCATCGATCACAAAATCAGATCTTCTCCATGTTATTACCACCATTGTTCCAAGCACTATGGCAATGGACAGTGTTATTGTAACGGCTGTAGATAATCTGTACACCAATTCACCAGCCACGGTGCTGTCATTAACGGCTATCGCTGCTATCTGGTCTGCTTCAAAAGGCATGTTAAGCATCGAAAGAGGATTAAACCGGGTATTTGGAACAACCAAAAAGAGGAATTATATCATTACAAGGCTTATCTGTATTGGATATACCCTTGTATTTATGGTTATATGTATCCTCACTCTGCTGCTCTTGGTTCTGGGCAGTTCCATTCAGGCTGTTTTAAGCCGGCATTTTCCTTTTCTGGCGGGAATCACAGGGATGGTAATCAGTTTCCGCACCCTTTTGCTCATCATTTTGGCTTTGTCCTTTGCCATACTTTACACCTATGTGCCGGAAAAAAAGCAGAAATTTCGCCGGCAGCTTCCGGGAGCCATTCTCTCAACCGCCGGATGGATGGCCTTTTCTTTTATTTTTTCTATCTACTTTAACAATTTCAGCAACTTCTCCCTTATGTACGGAAGTTTGACAGCCATCGTTCTTTTAATGCTCTGGCTTTATGTATGTATCTGCATCCTGTTTCTGGGAGCTGAGCTGAATTTCTTTTATTCCGGAGACTGGCTGGAATACAGAAAAAAAGACGGTTTCTCTTATTTTAACCAATGACAGGCCGGATGAACGTTTCTTCTGTTCATCCGGCTTTTTCACAAAACCCGCCGGGACAAAAGCGGTGGGTTCCATTTCAGCTAAAATCCAGTTTTTTATGAAAGACCGTACAGACTGCTGAACTTTTCCTTAAGATACTGTACATAATAAGATGGATTAAAATCCTCTCCCGTGGTATCCTTTAACAATTCCCTGCTGGTTTTCAGTTTTCCATACTGATGAATATGTTCCCGCAGATAGTCCCTGATCTGATCAATCTTTCCCTCTCTCAGAAGGCCGTCAAAATCCATGATTTTTCTCATATGATAATACAGCTGAGCCCCAAATGCATTGCCCAAGGCATAGGACGGGAAGTATCCAAAGGATCCCTGAGACCAGTGAATATCCTGAAGAACCCCCTCTGCCGGATTCGCAGGCCTTACTCCCAGGTACTCCTCATATTTATCAGCCCAGATTTTGGGAAGCTTCTGGATATCCAGATTATCCTCCACAATCATTTTTTCCAGCTCATAGCGGATCATAACGTGAAGGCTGTAGGTCAGCTCGTCAGCCTCTGTTCGAATCAGGCCCGGCTCAGCCTTATTGATGGCATCGACAAACTGCTTAAGGGTGATATCTTTCAGCTGTTCCGGGAAAAGCTCCTGAACCTTGCCGTAAATAGGCACCCAGAAGTTCTCATTTCTGCCTACAATGTTTTCAAAGAACCGGGACTGTGATTCATGCATTCCCATAGAAGCCCCTTGGCCTACGGGAGTCTGTGTCAGCTCATCGGCAATTCCCAGTTCATAAAGACCATGCCCTGCCTCGTGAATAACAGAAAATAAAGAGCTGTCCACATGATCATTATAACTGGTAGTAATCCTTACGTCATGGTTATGAAGGTTGGTAGTAAACGGATGAGCGCTTACTCCCAGAACTCCCCTTTTAAAATCAAATCCCATATATTCTCCAATCATTACCGCAAGGAGCCTCTGCTTGTCTTCCGGATAATCTCCCTGCAGAAAATCGGAAGGTATTTTTCTTCCTTTTTCCTTGATATCTCTCAGAAGAGGAACGATTGTTTCCTTCAGCTCACCGAAAAATCTGTCCAGGGTATTCATATCAAACCCCTTTTCATACCCATCCAGCATAACATTATAAAGTGCTTCCCCTTCTTTTGCGCGATAAGAAGCAAACTTCTTCTGATACTGGATTACTTTTTCCAGGGTAGGAGCAAAGGCATCAAAATTCTTTTCCTGTCTTGCCTTCATCCACACTCTGGTAGATTCTGCCGTCAGCTGGGCAAATTCCCGGTATTCCCTTGAAGGAATGCATACCAGACGTTCTCTCTCCTCCTTTGTCTCACGGACAATGGCTTTTTCCAGGGAAGTCAACGACAAATCCTGTTCACAGGCCTCTATGGCATCTTCCATTGCCTTATCAGTCATAGCACGATAGTACTCTTCTGACAAAATTCCAATTACTTTTGCGGTATAGCTTCCCGCTTCCTCCGGAGCCAGAGTTTCGTTGTCCCACTCGAAAAGAATCAGAGAGGTCTGGAGAGCCATCGTTTTCTCCAGAAGTCCGGATAATTGTTCATACGCTTTGCTCATAGTCTTTTCTCCTTTATTGCCGCAGTCTGTTTTCTGTCTTTTGTATTCTTTTCAGTATTCCCAGCCTGAAAGGTTCCATGCCGGGAAATTTATTGGCTTTGTCCAAAAATAGATTCCTCTTTCATACCCAGCTTTAAGCACCAGCGGCGGATTTCCTCTTCCCAGCCTTCCGGCAGCCTGTAATCTTCCAGCTGCCCTTCCACAGGAAGATCCGTCTTAATGGTGGCAAGCTGTTTGGAAAGTCTTGCCATTTCCTCCGCCCCCATCTGTCCCTCTTCTTTCTTGGTCAGGGCCTTGTAAGGAGAGCGGCTGATTCCCAGATTATTCTTCCAAAAATCCTGCATCTCTTTCAGAGTCTTTTTGTCTGTCTCTGAATGTCTGATGACTTCATAAATACCTTCTACCGTACCATACTCCCGAAGAAGGGGCACAGCTGCACTGCTGACTCCCCGGACCCCCGGAATATTGTCGGAAGTGTCTCCCTGAATTCCTTTTAGATCCGGTATCTGCCAGGGCCAAACTCCCTCTTCCCCGTATACATAAGACTCTGTAAACTCAAAGACTTTTTCGGGAAGATTAATATCCTTTTTAGACAGCCCATAGGGGAAATAATACTTTTCATACAGCTGATCCGCTTTTTCCTGTTTTGCCTGCACCATCCATACCCGCACATCTGTCTTGTCGTCTACCAGCTGAAGATAATCGTGATCCTTTGTCATTACCACAATGGAAGACTGTCCACGGAACTTGTTTACCAAACTTCCCGCGTAATCATCCGCCTCATACTCAGCGCTGTAAAGAACAGGAAAACCGGACTCTTCCAGAATCTTCTCCATTAATGCAAACTGGTCCTTCAAAGGCTGGGGCGTTTCGGACCTGGTTCCCTTATAATCCGCATACAATTCTCTTCGAAACGTATCTCTGGTGCGGTCAAACACAAATGCCATATAAGCCGGATTCTGTTTTTTAATCAGGGAAACTATGGTCTTCACCATTCCAAACACTCCATTGGTATAGGTTCCGTCAGGAGCATGGAGAATCTTTCCGTAATGCTTCTGTCTTTCCTCCTCTGTTTTTGCAAAAAGGATCTCCCTCGGAAGCACCGCGTAGTAACAGGTGGAAAGCATGGAAGAACCATCTATGATTACAAACCGATTGTCAGTCATATTGTCTCCTTATCTTTGTATTTTAAAAAAGGGGGTGTTGCCGCTGATGCGCAACATCCCCTTTCTTTCGGCATATAGAATTATTCTTCAACTTCCTCGAATTCGTCTACGCCAACTCCGCAGAGCGGGCATACCCAATCTTCCGGAAGATCCTCAAAAGCTGTGCCTGGCTCAACGCCTGCATCTGGATCTCCTGCTTCTGGATCATATACATATCCGCATACAACACATACGTATTTCTTCATTTCTGTTATTACCTCCTGCTTTTTATAGATATACTATATTCGCTCTTATCCGGAATGTCAAGGTGTATCATACTAAAAATACTTTCGGCTCCCCCATAAATTGCCCTTCTTCAAGTCCAGATACTCGTTGTAAGCTTTTTCCAGTATCTGTTTCTCGTTGGAGAACTTTAAAAGATGATATGCCTCATGGAACTTATAATATCCGGAATCAATAAAGTATTCTTCCCGTTGTGGTTTACTGTAATAGCTGTCCGCCATCATCAGATACCAGTGGACATCCTTTTCCACCATATCATGGGGCGTATTAAAGGAATACTGACTTTTCCCAATGTATTTGATAATTGAAGCACTTACACCAGTCTCTTCCCTGACTTCTCTCAAGGCTGTCTCCTTATATTCCTCACCCGCTTCTACAGTTCCTTTCGGCAAAACCCAACCTTCATATTTGTTCTTGTAATTCTTATATAAAACCAGAATTTTACCTCGAAATATAACCACACCGCCACAGCTCGTTGCCTCTATCATTGCAATTCCTCCAGACTGAAGCTGCCTGCTTTCCCCAAAAGCGGCAGTTTTGGTGTGTCACATAGACTGGCTATAGTATACCTCTTTTCCTTTTCTTATGCAAGTAGGTTTCTCCTTCTTCTTTTATCCAGAAAAATAAGCATCCATCAAAGCTCTGGCTATGGGAGCCGCCGTCTGGCCTCCGCTTCCCCCTTCTTCCACAATGACGGTTACCACGATTTCAGGAGACTCAATGGGAGCAAATCCAGTAAACCAGGCGTGAGACTCCTTTGTTTTGTCAAATTCCGCGGATCCTGTTTTCCCTGCCGCGGTGTAGACATCTGTCCTCAGGGCAGAACCTGTTCCTTCTGTAACCACCGCCTCCATCAGAGAAGTAAGAGCGGCGGATTCTTCGGCTGTCATAAGGGAACTGTAAGCCTGAGGAACAAATTTTTTCACGGTCTTTCCATCCGCCGACTCTACCCGGTCTGCCAAATAGGGCTGCATAAGAGTTCCTCCATTGGCTATGGCGCTGGTTATGAGAGCTGTGTGCATAGGCGTTACCTGTGTCTCTCCCTGACCAATAGAAGTCTGAAGCACCTCCCACAAAGGGTCCGTACTTTCCAGCCTGTAGGAACTTTGACTATACTCCAGGGAAAGGGGAAGAGGCTGATTGAACAGAAGGCTTTCCGCCAACTCCCTGAGCCTGTCTTTATCTAAAAGCAGACCAAGATTGGCAAAGGCACCATTGCAGGAGTTTGCAAAGGCCTGTGTCAGATTCTGAACACCGTGGGCCGTTCTGTGATAACACTGGATAACATTTCCTTCATTTGTATAAATCCCGCTGCAGTCAAATGTATAGTCCAGATAGTCTTCCGGATGCTCTCTCATATACTCCAAAGCCATAACAATCTTAAAGGCAGAGCCGGGTGGATACAGCCCCTGAGTCGCTCTGTTAAGCAGCTGACCGGAGGTATTATCCTGTGAAATCAGCTGATCCCAGTCCTCAGCTACTGTGTTCGGATCAAAACCGGGTTTGGATGCCATAGCCAAAATCTTGCCTGTATCCGGTTCCATTGCAATAACTGCACCGTTTCTGTCTCCCAATGCATCATAGGCAGTCTGTTGAAGCGTGGTATTCAGACTGGTAATCACCCGGTCTCCCTGGGTTTTGCTGCCTGAAAGCTCCGCTCCTACCTTTTGGGCCAAATTTACATGACTGTTTAAAAGATAATAATTAGTTAGGGATTCCAATCCTGTTTTTCCCTGTCCGGAATAACCTACCACGTGAGCAAACAGATCTCCGTAAGGATAAACCCTGGTCTCGTTCCCCTCTCCGTCTATGTCAGTTCTGGCCAGAACCTGACCGTCTGCGCTTACAATTTCTCCTCTCACCACCCACTGAGACAGGCTGTTGAGTCTGGCAGAATTATAAGAGTTATTGATGACAGACTCTCTGTCTACAGTCATAAAAAATACAAAATAGAGAATCAAAGCTCCAAACAGGAGGGCCGCTCCATAGGCCACATATAAAATATTCCGATTGGCTTTTGGATTCGCTTCTGCTTTCTTCATCCTTTTACTTCCTCTTCCCTGCTTTTAATTATATAGAGCCCCTGTATGATACCCATAACAATGAAGGTGCTTATGACAGAACTTCCCCCGTAACTTACAAAAGGCAGAGTAACTCCCGTGGAAGGAATGAACTTGGTCACCCCTCCTACATTCAAAAACACCTGTATGATATAGACGACTCCAAAGCCAAAGGCCAGCAGTTTATAAAACATTGCCTTCATGCGGCCGGCAAGAAGAATAAACTGAAGAAAAATTCCAAAACATACCAGCAGAAGGCAGACCGCTGTAATGCCTCCCAGTTCTTCAGAAACAGCGGAAAAAATAAAATCCTTTTCCACAACCGGAATTCTCTCCGGCATCCCTTCATACAGCCCCATACCGAACCAGCCTCCTGTTCCAATGGCAAACAAAGACTGAGTAATCTGATATCCTCTGTTATCAATATCACTCCATGGATCCAGCCAGGCAATAACCCTTGTTCTCACATGAGAAAACAAACGGAAGGCCGCCACAGACGCTCCCCCGGCAAACAGAGTTCCTGCCGCCAGATACAGCCATTTTCCAGTGGCCACAAACAGCATCAGCAGGTAAGTAAGGGCAAAAATCAACGCGCTTCCCAAATCCCGCGAGCCTACCAGAATGAATATATGGACCGCTGCCGCGGCTGTAGCCGCTCCTATGGTCTTTCGGGAAACAGAGCGGTAAAAAAGAGAGGCCGCAAAAAACACAAAGGTAATCTTTACAAATTCTGCAGGCTGGAAAGAAAAATTTCCCAACGTCAGAGAAATACGGGCTCCGTAGCTGCTCTGTCCCCCAATGAGCACTGCGCCGAGAAGAATGATTCCAACAACGGCGTACACCCACGGATAGCTGGCCAGCTGCCACAGACGTTCTATGGCAAAAGGTACAAGAAGGGTTATAACAGCTCCAATTACTGCAATCAAAAACTGCCGCTCCGCCATCATCTGCCCTGAAGTTTTTGACAGCTCCAGCCTTTTTAACATGATAAACCCTACAGCCAGAAGCATACAGCTGTTGCTGACAAGAAGTCCGGAGGCTCTTGGATAGAGAAACGGATACAAAAAAAGGTATCCAAGGAAAAATCCGGCCTGAAGGACATAAAATGCCAGAATGGACTCGTCTTCTGTTTTCAGCCAAAGAACCATGTATGCCAGCAAATGAATCAAAAACATAGACAGATTCAGACGCATAAGCAGGCTTTTTTTCTTGTCTTCTGATTTAACAGACAGAAACCGAATGTCCAAATAGGCATACAGCGCCATCAATAGTATTATGAGGTATTTGGAAATATGCGAAATCAAATTCACCATAAATGCTACTCCACGCCCCGTTTAAAATGTCCCCTTGTAAATTCACGGAAAGGAAGACTTGACTCCTTTCCTTCATAAAATTCCCGGCAGAAGGCCTTAAGCACCAAATCCGCTTCCTGCCTGCTTTCTGTTGTAAACTGAATTCTCAAAGAGGAAGGTTCCAGATACTCCACCGCCTTCCCCATTCCAAGAAGGGAAAGAGGGGCTCCATTATAAATCGTATTATAGCAAAAAGCGCAATGGTTCTTTACAGGGAACTGAGCGCCCTTCCTGTCTTTTAAAACAAGAATCTCCGGCTTTTTGTCACACTGTTCCGTTCCCTTATGAATACACTGGGCACTTACCATCATAGGAAGGCGGCCGTATACCACCAGCTCTCCCGGAACGGGAAGGCGGCCAAGCTCACGGCTGTTTAACTCAACCGGCCAGGTAAGCTCTGAAGCTCCCAGGTCCTTTAACACAGCCTGAGCTGTTTGATTCATGCCGTAAAGTCCAAAATCAAAAACCATTGGCTTTTCAAATCCCTGCTCCTTTAAATACTTGATTTCTTCCAAAGATCGGAGCAAAAATCCGTCAAATTCTGCTTCTTTTAAGTTTTCCCCTGCCTGATGGAAAAATACCTCCGCCTCTGTACGGAAAATATGGGGCATGGTAAGATAGCATTCCTTTCCGGCCTGACGGCACGTTTCGGCCGCATATTTCCAGTCTTCGCTGGGAATCTCCGCGGCATCTAAATAGACGCGAAATACACGATCGCACTCCAAGGCGGCAGGGAGAACTTTTATATCCTCTATGGATACAGAGAACCCTCTCTCTCTCCAAAGGCCTTTTTCTTCTCTCACTTTCTTTTCTTCTGTCCCACAGGGAAGAGCCTTCCGTCTAAAGGGAATGAGAAGTTCCTGTTCCAGTTGTTCCAGTCCATTTCTTCTAAGGCTGTTAACAGCCTGTATAGGAAGAAAACAGGAACCGGACGTCATAATCTCAAGGCTGTCAAAGTAAAATCTGGAGTTCCCCGTTTTATTCAGCTGTTCCCTTATCTTCTCCTCACTGACAGGCTGTTTCACTGCCTCCTGAACAATTTCTCCGGTTACTGTGACAGAGGTTTCTTTGCACACCAATGTAAGGGAAATGGGCTGTCCCGGCTCCATCCACAAATATCCAGAAACAGGCAGCTGAATGATTTTCCCCACATAAGTTTTGTCCAAATAATCAAACAGCTGCTGATTTCCTTCCCGAAAGGCAGGTTTTTCCTTCCAGACAACCATATCCCGTCCGTTATGCTGTCTGTAATATCCTTCTGTCTGTCCTCCACGGTCAAAAAGGTCCAGCAGAAGTTTTCTGTCTTTCTCTTCTACCTGGTAACCGTTTTTGCCGTTTTTTAAATAGAGATCGGTATATTTGCGGTATATACTGACCACTCCGGCCGTATACCTGGGACTTTTCATTCTTCCCTCAATTTTCATGGAGAAAATTCCCCCTTCAATCATTTGAGGTATCAGATCCAGAGTACACAAATCCTTCAGGCTTAAAACATACTTTTCATCGGAGCCATTGAGAGACCGGCTGCCTCTTTTCACATCAAAAGGCAGACGACAGGTCTGAGCACATCTTCCCCTGTTGCCGCTTCTTCCACCAATAAGGCTGCTGAACAGGCACTGGCCGGAATAGCAGTAACAAAGCGCTCCATGGACAAAACTTTCAATTTCCACATCAACCTGATTATGAATTTTCCTGATTTCATCCAAAGACAACTCTC
The DNA here is from genome assembly GCA_019114305.1 of Candidatus Hungatella pullicola. Lineage (GTDB taxonomy): Bacteria > Bacillota > Clostridia > Lachnospirales > Lachnospiraceae > Hungatella_B > Hungatella_B pullicola. The sequence goes on from DXFU01000031.1 coordinate 30,998, forward strand.
TCGCTGTCACCACTCGTTCGGCTCCCATCTCTTTTAAAAGAGCCGCTCCGCGAACGCCTGTAATGGTCATCTGGGTACTGGCATGAATGGCCAGTCCCGGAAAGTGCTTCCTGACAAAAGAAAGGACTCCCAGATCCTGAACGATTACTGCATCCAGCCCTCTCTCATAATAGGGCTTCAGGTAATCATAAAGCTCTCCCATCTCCTCTTCCTTCATCAGGGTATTCACTGTAAGATACAGCTTTTTCCCATAAAGATGGACGTAGTCAATGGCTTCCAGAAGCTGATCTTCCCCAGGATTATCCGCATAGGCCCTGGCTCCAAATCTGCTTCCTCCTATATAAACGGCATCTGCTCCTGCCGCCACTGCCGCCTTCATACTTTCAAAAGATCCTGCCGGAGCAAGAATCTCCACTGGATTTTTCTTCACATTTTCCTCCTTAATCAGTACGATGCCTTCTTATATCAAAAGGGATATCTGAAAGCAGACAAAAAGGGGGAGCCTGCATCCAATCTGCAACACCCCCTTTCCCGATTACTGCGCGTTTCCTTCCTCTTTCTCCTCAGCAGCTTTATGCCTGCTCTTTGAATGGGAGCTTTGTCCCTGCTGGGGAGCTTTGTCCTGTCCCCTGCAAAATTCCAGCTCACGCACAGACGCCTCCAGCTTCATCTGAGTGGTAACCAGTTCATGCTTCAGGCTGTATATCTCCTTTTCCATCTCCTGGCGCTGCTGCTCTAATTTGGCAATCTGCTCCTTTGCCTTAAAAAAGTCATCGGCCATATTCAGCTGAACCATAACATTCTGATACTCAGAGCTCTGACGGCCAAACCCCTCTTTCTTCTTTAATGTTGAAATCATCTCGTTGATGTAACTGGCAACCCTCTGCATATATCCCTCATCTTCATAGCCTCCCAGGGTATATACCTTGCCGTCAATTAATACTTCTGTATAACGCTTTCCTTCCATCCCTTTGTCTCCTGTATCCAATGCCTAAATTTGTATCTTTATAAAAATTTATATAATTATTTTTCCGGACTCAGGCCTGTTTATGAATCCCTTCATTCACAGGGATCCCCAGGTGAGAATAAGCTCGTTCTGTAGCCACTCTGCCTCTTGGCGTTCTGTTAATAAAACCGTTCATCAGCAGATAGGGTTCATACACATCCTCCAAAGTTCCTGCGTCTTCTCCTAAGGCCGCCGCCAAGGTATCCAAACCTACCGGTCCGCCGGAAAATTTCTCAATCATGGCTGTCAAAATTGCCCTGTCATTATTATCAAGACCAAACCGATCCACATCTAAAATATCCAGAGCAAAATCTGCCACTTCCTTGGTAATCACTCCGTCATATTTTACCTGAGCAAAATCCCTGACTCTCTTTAGCAAACGATTGGCCAAACGAGGCGTTCCCCTGGACCTTCTGGCAATCTCCATGGCTCCGTCCTCTTCAATCTCAACCCCCAGCACTCTGGCCGAACGGCAGATAATGATCTTTAATTCCTGAGGAGTATAAAACTCCATCTTCTGAACCACGCCAAACCGGTCCCGCAAAGGGGCGGTAAGAAGACCGGCTCTGGTGGTTGCTCCCACAAGGGTAAACTTAGGAAGATCCAGACGTATGGAACGGGCTGCCGAGTCCTTGCCAAGCATAATATCTATGGCAAAGTCCTCCATAGCCGGATATAAAACCTCCTCCACCTGCCGGTTCAGCCGGTGGATCTCATCTACAAAGAGCACATCCCCTTCCTGAAGATTGTTAAGAATGGCAGCCATCTCCCCTGGCTTCTCTATGGCCGGTCCTGATGTCACTTTCATATTCACTCCCATCTCATGGGCAATGATACTGGAAAGAGTCGTCTTACCCAGTCCGGGAGGTCCGTAAAACAGCACGTGATCCAGAGACTCTCCCCTGGCCTTCGCCGCGTCAATATATACCTTTAAATTAGACTTGATCTTCTCCTGACCAATATATTCTTCCAGACACTCCGGTCTTAAATTGGTCTCAATCTTTTTGTCCTCTTCTGTCAGTTCTGTGGTAATAATTCTTCGTTCCATTTCTTCCATCCCGTCCGTTTATATAAATGCCAGATACTTAAGCGACGCCTTCAAAACATCTTCCGCAGTCATCTGTTCTGTTCCTTCTACCCGGCTTACCGCTCTGGCAGCCTCCCCCGCAGAATATCCCAGGGCCGTCAGCGCTTCCACTGCCTCTCTGGCTGAGCCCTCTGCCTTTACCTCCTCCATCACAGCGCGGGAAACTGGCATAAGATCCGCCAGATCAACCTTATCCTTTAAATCCAGAATGACTCTCTGAGCGGTCTTTACCCCAACTCCAGGGGCCTTGGAAATAGCTTTTGCATCCCCAGAGGCAATGGAACATCTCAGATCATCAGGCGACAGGGCAGACAAAAGTCCAAGAGCCCCTTTGGGCCCGATTCCGTTCACACTGAGCAGCTGTCTGAAAAGGGTAACATCCCTGCGGTTCAGAAAACCGTACAGACACATGGCATCCTCCCTCACCTGAAAATAAGTATAGAGAGTTACCTGTGTTCCCAAAGAAGGCATCTGCTCCAAAACAGAGACCGGAACCCGGATCTCAAGTCCCACTCCTCCTGTATCAATGACAACACAATCCTCCATCACCTCTGCCAGCGGGCCTTTTACATAAGAAATCACGGTTTTCAGTCTCCTTCAGTCATAAATTCTTTGAGATTTATCATATCATACCCCACTTTGATATGCAAGGTAAATACCGAACAAATATTCTATTCCCGTTGACGCTTCTTTTCTCTTCCTGTATAATAATCTGAAAAAAGCCCGGCAGACATTCCAATAAGCTCTGGCAGAAAGGAAGAAATCCATGATTACTCTGAAGCAACCCGTTGATTTTCCCATGAACCGTACCTGGAAAGGCTGTCCAAAAGAACAGCTTATGTTTTTCGATATTGAAACAACCGGATTTTCCAGAGAACACTCTATGGTTTATCTGATCGGGTGTATTTTTTACCGGGAAAACTCCTGGCAGCTGATTCAGTGGTTCGCAGACAGCCCACAGGCAGAGCCGGAACTTCTCACAGCCTTCTTCCGTTTTCTAAAAGGCTGCCATACTCTGGTTCACTTTAATGGAGACAGCTTTGATATTCCTTTCCTTCTGAAGCGATGCCAAATTCACGGTCTTTCCTGGAATTTTTCAAGTATTCAAAGCTTTGATATCTATAAACAGATCCGCCCTTACCGAAATCTTCTGGGGCTTTCCAGCCTGAAACAGAAATCCATTGAGCAGTTTCTGGGAATATTCAGGGAAGACAGATATAATGGAGGCCAGCTGATTGAAATATATCAGGATTATCTGGTATCCAGAGAAGACTGGCTGTTTAACCTTCTTATTCTCCACAACCAGGAGGATTTAACAGGAATGTCCAAAATTCTCCCTATTCTCAATTATCCTGATTTCTTTACAAAAAAGTTCCATTTAAAAGAGGAAACGTCCCTAAGCCGGACAGATGTATTCGGCAATGCTTACCCTTGTCTGAAACTGGTCTGCCAAAATGATATAGCCCTTCCTTCAGGATTTTCTCTCTCCTGTTCTCTGGCCGCAGCAGAGGCCGCCAAAGACTGCCTGACTCTGTGGATCGATCTGTATCAGGGAGAAATAAAGTACTTTTATCCTGACTATAAAAATTATTATTATCTGATCTACGAAGATCAGGCTGTGCATAAAAGCATTGGGGAATATGTAGACAAATCAGCCAGAAAAAAGGCAACTGCCAAAACCTGTTACTGCCGGCGAAATGGCTGTTGGCTTCCTCAGTTCACTTCCCGATGGAAGCCTGTGTTAAAGAAAGACTACTCAGATAAAATCACTTACATACCTTTTGAGGAAGATTTCTTTCAAAAAGAAGACAATCTCAACCTTTATATTCAGGATTTTTTTCAGTATCTCAACAGACTTCCTTAATCGGCTTCTCCGCCACTTTCCCTGTCGCCGCAAAAGGCTCCTTTCTGTCTGCGGAATGCTGTGGGAGATACCCCCATGGCCTTGGCAAACGCGTCGCCAAAGTAATTCCTGTCTCCAAAGCCGCAGGCGACTGCAATTTTCTCCATGGAATCCTTTGTGGTAAGCAGAAGAATACAGGCCCTTCTGATACGGACCTCTGTCAAATATTCCTTAAACCCAAATCCAGTAGCCTCTTTAAACTTTCTTGAAAAATAAGAAGCGCTCATACCGCAGACAGAAGCCGCCTGGTTCAAATGAATCTTTTCCCCGCAGCTGTGATACAGATAGGAAGCAGTCTTCTCCACAGAGCATTCCCATTCCTCCCTTTGTTCTCTCTCCTCCTGGTCTTCAGGGCATCTTCCAAGAGAAACGAGAAACTGATTCAAACAGCACAGCTCCATAAGGACAGCAAATTTATCTTCCCCCAAAGCTTCTTTTTCCATAGTTTCCAGAAGTTTTTCTACATAAGGCCTTTGAAGACGGGGAACAGAGATCCTTATGCATTTCTCTTCCTTCTTCTTTTCTCTCCCGCAAAACCGGTGAAACAATTTTATCCCTTCCTCTGTAAAACGTACCAAAACCAGTTCCCAGGATAACCCCATTCTCCCTACCAGACGGTGAATCCTTCCAGGCTTCAGTATAAGAGCGCTGCCTGGTCCCAGTCCATAAACAGAGTGATCCACAAACACTCTGCTTCTTCCGGAAACCTGGTAATAGATCTCATAATAGGGCAGCCGGCTTTTCTCCCATTCCGGAAGCTGTCCGTTCCTTCCCTGCACTCGAATAATCTGTGATCTTTCATACCCCCCTGACACCTAATCCCCCTCTTTCATTTCTAATAATCCTTTTCCTTTAACAGCTGCCTGATATAGGCGAAGGTCTTCTCCTCTCCCTCCTCCTTCAGCATCCATAAAAGCTTTTCCAGGATTTTTTCTGTGTCCGGATGAATGATCATATATGGCTTGGACCGAATATAGTATTCCCAGGGAGAGGCATCGGTGTAATCCCTGCCCTTATAGGTCCTAGAGGCCGCAATACGATCCATAACCATCTCGGCCACGTACGTCAAAGGCATCTTATGGCCTACCAGTCCCTTGGAGAAATCATTGGAAAAATCAATCCAATATTCATAATGATGCTTATTTCTTCCTTTATGATGAAGCCAGGCTTTGGAAAAACCGTTATGTTCTCTCTCAGCCGCATTCGGACTTCTGGTTCCCTGGTAGTATTTCACTCCAAGGAAGAATTCCTCCGGGCTGTATTTTGACAGGTCGTGGGTCAATCCCTGACGGTACAGGCCAACCCGAAAACAGTTTTTCATCACCCGTATCTTGTGCACCGTAATGGTATGAAAATGCCCCCATAAATTTTTAAGCTTCATACAAACCTGATTCCCTGCCTTTTCTTTGAATGATACGGTTAAAATTCATTTTATTCTAACACAGGAAATAGACTTTTTTCTACCTTTTTCGAATATTTCTACTTTTTTGATTTTTTATTTTATTACTCCGAAAATGTTTGACACTTTTTCCATTCTATGCTATTCTTAGGGAAGTTGCAGATAGGCTGTAACTACAAATTTTTTTTATTCATTTTGGAGGTATCATATGAAGGGTACAGTGAAGTGGTTTAACAATCAAAAAGGATATGGATTTATCTCCGACGAGCAGGGCAACGATGTATTTGTTCACTACTCCGGTCTCAACATGGAAGGATTCAAATCCTTAGACGAAGGCGCTGAGGTGGAATTTGATGTGGTTGAAGGCGCTAAGGGACCACAGGCTACCAACGTAACAAAATTATAATCTGACTTACCAGTGTACCTTTTTCACCATATAGGAAGAAAATAGTATCATTGTATTTGTTTCAGATGACCACAGAAGAAAAGAGGGCCGTACAGACTGCAGATCTGCGCGGTCCTCTTTTCTTTCTGAAGGAAGTTTTTTTAACCTACAGCTTTCTCATATAAAGCTTTCAGCTCTTCCACAGTAAACTGGTAGTTTTTATTGCAGAAATGGCAGTTTACCTCCACTGTCTTACCATCGTCAATCATATCCTGAAGCTCTTTCTTTCCAATGCTGATCAGAGCTTTCTCAACCCGCTCCTTATTACAGTTGCAGTAAAATCTGGCAGGGGACTTTTCCAGAATCTCCAGTCCCATATCTCCCAATATTTTATCCAGAATCATCTCCGGCGTCATGCCTTCATCCAACAGGGCTGTAATTGAGGTAATCTCACCCAAACGCTGTTCCAGACGGTCGATCATATCTTCTGTGGCATCAGGAAGAAGCTGAATAAGAAATCCTCCTGCTTGTTTCACCGTATTGTTTTTATTCATCAGAACTCCAAGAGCCACTGAGGAAGGAGTCTGTTCTGATGTGGCGTAATAATAGGTAAGATCTTCGGCAATCTCGCCGCCCACCAAAATCGTCTGTCCTACATAAGGCTCCTTTAAACCAATGTCTTTGATAACGCTTAAAACCCCTTCTCCCACAGCTCCGCCTACATCCAGCTTCCCCTGAGGATTTGGCGGAAGCATAACCTCAGGATTGTAGGCATAGCCCTTAACATTGCCAAAAGCATCAGCAGTCACAGTCAAACCTTCAATGGGACCGCTTCCCTGAATTTTCAGGGTGAGAAGCTCATCCTCTCCCTTAAGGGTCAGCCCCATCATGGCTCCGGCAGTGAGAAGCCTTCCCAAAGCCGCAGTAGCTACCGGGCTGGTATTATGAGCCTTTCTGGCTTCCTCCACCAAATCTCTTGTAGTAGCTGCAAAAGCCCGGATCTGTCCCTCTCCTGCTGTAGCTCGAATCATGTAATCACTCATCTTAATCTCTCCTCTTTCCATGCTCTCTGGCTATAACATAAATCCTTTCGCTGTCCTCTTTGGCAGGCTCGCTGGTAAAAGCGTCATAAGCCGTTTCAAAGATCAGCCCCGCTTCTTTAAGAGCAGCTTTCACCTCTTCCAGAGTATAAGCCCTCTGATAATGAGTTTCCCAGTACTTGCGGTATAAATCTCCCTCTTCCCGGATAAACAGGGCCAGATCGTACTGGTTGATTCTGGTCTCCTCATCATAAAAATTATCCCAGATAAAACTGCTTTCCTCCCGATCCTCAGCAATGGTGGAATCTCCCATAACCTGTTCATACTTATAAATCGTATTCAGATCAAAAAGAAACACTCCATTGGGATCCAGATAATTATTAACCAGACGGAATACCTGAACCAATTCATCCCATTCCAGAATATAATTCATGCAGTCGCAGATACTCACCACCCCGGCTACCGTTCCGTACAGTTCAAATTCTCTCATATCCTGAAGAAGATAAAGAATGTCTTTTCCAGACAGCTCCCGTTTCTCCATAGCAATCTGAAGCATTTCCTCAGAGCCGTCAACCCCGATCATATCGTAGCCCTGATCTGCCAAAAGCTCTGTCAGACTTCCTGTTCCGCAGCCAAGATCCAGCAAAATTCCCTTGTCCACTCCCCGGTTTCGAAGCAGGCCTGTAATATAGGCGCACCATTCCTCATAAGGAATGTTATCCATAAACAAATCGTATACCTGGGCAAAGCTTGTATACGCTTCCATGACTGTCCCTCCTTATCTTTCTTTCCCTGAACCGCCTTTTTTGCAGCAAGACAGCAGGGGAAGAATGTGCAAAGAAAGGAGGAGCTGCCAAGGTATGTCCAGCTTTCCGCCTCCGCGCTCCCCCTTACATCTGGCTGTGCCAGTTGTATTTCTATTGCTTACAGATTCTTTCCGCAGCACTTTTTGTACTTCTTGCCGCTTCCACATGGACATGGATCGTTTCTTCCGATCTTCGGTCCCTTAACAATGGTTCCAGAAGCTTTCTGAGACTTGTAAAGCTCCTTTCTCTTCTCCTCTGTCAGAATGTTATCCCACTCAGGCAGATTGTAAAGCCATTCAGCCTTAGCCTCTACCATATTATAATACAGCTTCTCAGGGTCGATCTCAATTTTCACTACTGTATTCTCATCCATCGTCTCAATTGGATTTTCATAGCCCTTTAAGCTTTCATTGATTCCGTCAAGAAAGCCTGTCATGGTCTGAATGTCAGTACCGTATCTTTTGGCCAGTTCTTCCACAGTACCCTCTACTACTTCAGAGGGTTTGGAAAGAATGTGCTCGTAAATTCCCTTTTCCACAATAAAATAGTTCTTCCACAGCTGCTCTCTGGATCTTTCATCCAGTCCGTCGCCGTATGCCAGATTTCTCCAATTTTCTAAAATAGTCATTGTTCAACCATCCTTTTATCTCTTATTCTGGTAATACTCCATCAAACAGTATATAACAGTTTCCCTAAATTTGCAAAATATTTTTTCAAGAAAGAGAGAAACCGGGTCCGGTTTCTCTGCCCTTGAGAAAAACCGGCCCGGTTTCCATTCTTTTTCCTTTATCTGGCTTTAAAACTGGCACACTCTGTGTGGCTGGCCTCTCTGGCTCCGTCTCCTGCAATTCCAATGTGATCCGCAACACAGTGACGGCTTTCATTGTAAATGCAGTTGACTGCCTCACAGTCTACTTCCAGACGGCTTTCCGGAGTCTTAAACAGATTTCGGAAAGATCCCTCTTTGTTCTCTGCAAAGCTTCCGCAGCAGGTATCACAGGTGTCCTTGGCGTTTTCTCCTTCCACCAGAATTGCTGACTTACAGCAGCAGTTATCCGCATTGTGAATACAGCTTGTAACATTACAGTCCAGTTTTGTCATGGAATATTCCCTCCTTGTATATCTAAAATCACTGTACAGGAAATATTCTGTCCTTCTGTCGGCAAAACTATTCATCGCTGCTGAATCCTTAAAACAAAAAATATTTTTTATTGCACTTCTACGCTCCAGCCTTCCGGCCCTTCTATTTTGCCCAGCTGTATCCCTGTAATGGTATCGTAAAGCTTCTGAGTCAGCTGACCGATCTTGCCTTCGCCAATGGGCATCTTTTCCTCTTCATAGCGAAGCTCTCCCACTGGAGAAATAACAGCCGCTGTTCCAGTTCCGAAGCACTCTTCCATAGCTCCCGACTCAGCAGCGGAAACCACCTCATCTACAGAAATTTTTCTCTCCTCAACAGGAACGCCCCACTCTTTGCACAGGGCAATCACAGAATCTCTGGTAACTCCGGGAAGAATACTTCCATTCAATTCAGGAGTAACTACCACACCATTGATCTTGAAGAAGATATTCATAGCTCCCACTTCCTCAATGTATTTCCGGTGAACCCCGTCAAGCCACAGAACCTGGGAATATCCCTCTTCGTGGGCCTTCACCTGGGAAGCAAGAGATGCCACATAATTTCCGCCTGTTTTTGCCTCGCCGATACCGCCTTTCACGGCTCTTACATATTCATCCTCAATCCAGATCTTTACCGGATCCAGGCCGCTTTCATAGTAAGCGCCCACCGGAGAAAGAATTATCATAAACTTGTATGTATCAGACGGCCTCACTCCAAGAAATGGATCTGTAGCAATAACAAAAGGTCTTATATAAAGAGAAGTTCCCGGTCTGGTTGGAATCCAGTCCTCATCCACCTTTACCAGTGCTTTTAACGCCTCAAGGAACAAATCTTCCGGGATCTCTGGGATGCAGAGACGGCGGTTGCTTCTGTTGGCTCTTTCAATATTTTTATCGGGACGGAATAAAAGGGTTCTCCCATCTTCTGTTTTATAAGCTTTTAATCCTTCAAACATCTCCTGTCCATAATGGAATACCATGGCAGACGGTTCCAAGCTTAAGGCATGATAAGGCACGATTCTTGGATCATACCAGCCCTTTCCTGTCTCATAGTCCATTTCAAACATATGATCTGTAAATATAGTTCCAAATGTTAATGGATTATCTTTGCCTGGTTTCTCTTTCGGGCAAGTTGTTTTTTCAATTCTGATTGTCTGCATATTTTTTTCTTCCTTTCCCACACCGGCATAAATGTCAGTTCGTTTATCTGATAAACATTATCATCCAAATCCTTCTGTCTGTCAACTGCTTTTGCTGTATTCCAGGTCTGCCTAATTGGAATCAAAACCATAACCAGAAATTATGGATTCTTTTTGCCTTTTTCACTAAGCTCCGGCCATATGGTCAGCAGCATGGTAAGGAAACAGGCCCCTCCTCCCAAAAAGTTGGAAATAGGCTCAGCCATAAACACACCATCTGTTCCATTTCCAAGAACGATGGGCAGAAGAAAGATCAGAGGAATTACAATAATTACCTTTCTGAATATGGAGAAAAATACAGCTCTTTTAGATTTTCCAAGGCCTACAAAAACTGCCTGTCCCGCAAACTGCAGAGACATCATAAAAAATCCAAAATAATAAATCCGCATAGCCGGAATGCCTGCCTGTACCAAAGCCTCATCCTGGTTAAAAATTCGGATAAAAAATTCCGGAAACCCATGGACAAATCCCCAAGTAATTAAAGAATAGATAATGGAGACGACAGAAGTAAAAATAATGGCTTTTTTTACTCTGCCATACTCTTTGGCTCCATAATTATATCCTAAAATAGGCTGGGCGCTGTTGGTAAGACCGCTGACCGGCATGGAAACTACCTCGCGGACAGAATTGATTACTGTCATCACTCCAACATACAGATCTCCTCCGTACTGCTGCAGACTGGCGTTGCAGACGATCTGAACCAGACTGTTGGTAATTGACATGGTAAAGCCTGACATCCCAAGACCTACAATCGAAACCACCCTTTTTCTGTTCAGCCTGCAGGAAGAGGGCTTTAATCGGAGAATTGTCCTTTTCCCAGTAAGAAAACAGACGATCCACAGAGCGGAAAGGAACTGGGACAGCACAGTAGCCACTGCAGCTCCCTGAACCCCCATGTCCAGGACAAAAATAAAAACCGGATCCAGTATAATATTGGCCACTGCTCCCAGAAGAACCGTCATCATACCTATGGTTCCAAAGCCCTGTGAATTAATAAAGCTGTTCATTCCCAGGCCAATCATAACAAATACGCTGCCCAAAAGGTAAATGCTGATATACTGATCCGCATAAGGGTAGGTCATATCACTGGCACCGAACAGATAAAGCATGGGCCGTTTGAAAGCCAGTCCCAAAACAGTAAGCGCCACTCCTGCCAGCACCATAAGCAGGAAAGAGTTGCCCATAATGTCCTCCGCTTCCTTTATATGTCCCTTCCCCCTCTCAATGGAACACAACGGAGCTCCTCCCATTCCGAACAGATTGGCGAAGGCCGTCACCATGGAAATAATAGGCAGGCAAAGTCCAAGGCCTGTGAGGGCCAAAGTAGAGTTTTCAGGAATTCTGCCTATATAAATCCGGTCGATAATGTTATAGAGAACATTAATCAGCTGGGCCGTTGTCATGGGTACCGCCAGCTTTAATATATTGGACACAATACTTCCCTGTGAAAAATCATTGGTACTTTTTCCCATTTTCATCCCTCTAATTATTTTATATTTCTTCTATTTTCAGAAATTTTCCACCAAATGTCAAGAGCTCTGCTTAAAAAAAGAAACCGGGAACTGCTTCCCGGTCTCTCTCTGGATATGATTCATATCCTGTACCAAAACTACATCAGGGACTTATAAAGTCCGATAATATCCTCTAAGCTGGCATCCTTCGGATTGCCTGGAGCACAGGCGTCAGCTACTGCTGATTCAGCGAGGAACGTAACATCCTCTTCTTTTACGATCTCCTTTAAGTCCTTGGGAATTCCTACATCAATAGAAAGCTGCTGTACAGCGTCTACAGCCGCCTTGCGGTATTCCTCCTGAGTCATGTTTTCTGTTCCCTCTACGCCCATGGCTTTTGCAATATCTCTGAACTTCTCGCCTGTAGCATCTGCATTAAATGCCATTACAGTTGGAAGAAGAATGGCATTGGCAACTCCGTGAGGTGTGTCATAAACAGCGCCTAATGCATGAGCCATGGAGTGAACAATTCCCAGACCACAGTTGGAAAATCCCATTCCTGTAATATACTGTCCAAGTGCCATGCCTTCTCTGCCTTCTGGTGTGTTGGCAACAGCGCCTCTTAAGCTGGCAGCAATCAGCTCTACTGCCTTTAAGTTAAACATATCTGTAATTGGATTAGCGCCCTTGGTAATATATCCTTCAATTGCATGGGTCAAAGCATCCATTCCTGTTGCAGCAGTCAGCCCCTTAGGCATGCTGGACATCATGTCCGGATCTACTACAGCCACTACCGGAATATCGTGGGGATCCACACAAACGAATTTTCTCTTTTTCTCTACATCAGTAATTACATAGTTAATAGTAACTTCTGCCGCTGTACCTGCAGTAGTAGGAACTGCGATAATAGGAACACATGGATTTTTCGTAGGAGCCACGCCCTCTAAGCTTCTCACATCAGAAAATTCAGGGTTGGTAATAATAATGCCAATCGCCTTGGAAGTATCCATGGAAGAGCCGCCGCCGATAGCAATAATATAATCTGCGCCTGATTTCTTAAAAGCTTCTACTCCGTGCTGAACATTCTCAATGGTTGGATTTGGCTTAATATCAGAATAAATCTCATAAGCCATTCCATTTTTCTCCAGTAAATCTGTTACCTTAGATGTAACGTTGAATTTAATCAGATCAGGATCTGACGCTACAAAAGCCTTCTTAAAGCCTCTCTTTACAACCTCGCCAGGAATTTCCTGAATTGCCCCCGCTCCATGATAGGAAGTTTCATTTAATACAATTCTGTTTGCCATATTAACCTCTCCTTTGGACTTCATTTGTTGCTGTTATTATTTTAACAACATTTATCAAAAAAAGAAAGTTACAATTCTCTTATTTTGTAACATATGAGACAAAACAAAAGGATTGTAACTCTCTTATTAGACACAATGCCCTATAAATCAGTGATCCATGCATCACAAAAGCCCTGCCTGAGCAAACATCTCTGCCAGTTTTGGAGGCATGGCATCCACCAGGCTGGCTGCCAGCTCAGCGGCTGTCTGTTTCATACCGCCCAAAACCCATTTCACGGTCATATAAACAGAACCTCTGCAGTACATTTCCAGAAGAAACTGAATATCCTCCTCCAAGGTCTTTTTCGTCTTCTTCATAATCAGATCCGTATAAAATCCCATAATCAGTTCAAAATCGTGTTCCTTCAAAGAATTGTAATCATCAGAACGAAAAGCTTCTGTAAAAAAAACCCTCTCTTTCTGAATAAACTGGAATTTTTCTTCCAGGCTTTCCCGCACTGTCTTGTCTGTGCCAATTTGAGCAAAAGCCTGAAGTACCAGTTTGTCAAAGTACCAGTTAATCAGATCATATTTATCCTTAAAATTTCTGTAAAAGGTTTGTCTCGTCATCCCGCAGCCGTCCACAATATTCTGCACCGTAATCCGGTCTACCGCAGTGGTTTTCATACATTCTTTTATAGAATCGGCCAAACGGTATTTTGTTCTCTCACTTTTGCTGGAATGTTCTGCCATATCTCCTCCTGCCGGGCCCTTTCTTTTTATCAGATGTTCAGTACCATCATATCACATTTTTGCTTATATGGGAATTTATCTTTCCATGCAAATTTTCTGTAGTTTTCTTGGGAATAAAGATTTTTTTGGTGGATTTTACAGACGTCATCCGTTATTCTAAAATGTGGTGAACATCAGCTCTGACAAAAAACAGATAAAACAGGAGTAATAAAATCATGTCGACAAAAGCAAATCTATCTGCAAAGGATGAAAAATTCAGAAATTTTTCCCTTAACGACAATATGTGGAAAGTAGTTCTCTATGTAGGAACACCTTTGGCTCTCTATCAAAGCCTGAATCAGCTGTTCAAAATTTTTGATTCCATGATGGCTGCCCACATCAGTGCCAATTCAGTTTCCGCAGTAGCTTATCTCTCCCAGATTAATATGATGTTATCTGCGCTGGGAGGCGGTCTGGCCATTGGATCCAGCTTAAAAATCAGCGAGGCTTACGGTGCCGGCAGCTTTTCCCTGGTGAAACAGCGGGTGAGCAGCCTGTTTGCTATGTGCGCTCTGCTGGGGCTTGGAATTCTTCTCATATTGGAACCCTTCGCGCCTCAGTTTCTTAAACTGGCCAGGACACCGGAAAGCTTTATATCAGAAGGAATTCTCTATTTCCGTCTGGAACTTCTTGGCATGGTAATCAGCTTTTTCAATAATGTTTACATTGCCATTGAAAGGGCAAGGGGCAATTCTCAGAGAATACTAAAACTGAATATGGGTGTTATTGCCATTAAGCTGTCTCTCACTGCCCTTTTTGTCTATGTGCTTGGCAGCGGAATCAGCATGATCTCTGTTGCCACCATACTCTCTCAAAGCTTTCTGCTGTGCGCAGCTGTCATTAATTTAAACCAAAAAGGCAACGCCTTCGGTTTTTCCATACACAGCTTAAGTTTTAAGCCTTCGGTTATCCGGCCTATGATTGTGCTTTCCATCCCTGTCATTATTGAGAAAGCAGCATTTTCTTTTGGAAAAGTAATTATCAATTCCATGAGTACTATCTACAGCGCCCTGACCGTAGGTGCATTGGGAATCTCCAACAATATAGGCGGCATCACAACCATGCCCCAAAATGGTTTTCAGGAAGGGGGATCTGCAATTATCAGCCAGAGCATGGGTGCGGGAAAACCGAAGCGGGCTTTAAAGGCTTTTTGGTGCATCCTTGTCATCAACGTAATCATAGGATTTATCCTGATGTGCCTGTCTCTTACCTTTCTCAGTCAAATCAGTGATCTTTTCGCAGGAGAGGATGAAGAGTTTGCCGGAATGATCGCCTCCATTTATCGGTTTGAGGCATACGGAGCCATTCCATTGGGAATAAATGCCTCTGTCATGGCTCTACTGTATGGATTCGGAAAAACAAAGCTGACTCTGACCATCAACTTTTTCCGTCTTTTTGTTTTCCGCATCCCAGTTCTCTGGTTTTTGCAGAATTTTACCCACTTCGGATCCTTAAGCGTAGGGATTGTCATGGCTGTCAGCAATATTGCTACAGGAATCTTTTCTCTGTCCATCGGTCTCTTTCAGATCCGCAGTATCTGCCGCCGGTATGATATCTCCCTTCCCCTCCCTGGCAGAGGACTGGCTCAGAAGCAGACCTGGAACACATGAATCAGGCGCTGAAAGAGGTCGATCTGCTGGAAAAAAGAGAAATGAAGCATATGGGATAACCCCTCGGCGGCCTAAAAACGCCGCCAGGTTTCCCGCTGAAGCAAAAGAAGAAGGGGAAAGATTTCCAAACGGCCTGCCAGCATATCGAATATAAAGACCAGTTTGGAAAGTACAGAAAAACTGCCGAAATTCCCTATGGGACCTACCATTTCAAGTCCCGGACCAATATTGTTTAAAGTGGCTGCCACAGCAGTAAAATTTGTTGTCAGATCATAATTATCAGCACTTACAATTAAAGTGGAGGCAGCAAAAATAAATGCATAAGCAGCAAGAAATACCAGCACGGATTTCACCGTTGACCGTTCTACCACATGTCCTTCAAAACTAATCTTTCTCACAATGCTTGGATGCAGCGTCTGGCGCAGTTCTCCCAACACTGACTTAAATAAAATCACGATTCGTGAAACCTTAATTCCTCCTCCGGTGCTTCCTGCGCAGGATCCTATCAGCATCAGCAGTACTAAAACCGTTTTTGGCAAAGCATGCCAGAGATTAAAATCCACTGTGGCAAAACCGGTTGTAGTAATAATAGTTCCTACCTGGAAGGCCGCGTGATGGAAAGCCAGGGCTATATTTTCAAAGGAATCTCGGATAAATAAGGTGATAATCACAGTTGATACCCCAATAATTCCAAGATACCAGCGGGCCTCCTCACAGCGAAACGCTTCTTTCGGCTTTTTCATGTAAAGGAGAAAATAAACATTAAAATTTACTCCAAACAGAATCATAAAAATGGTAGTAACAGCCTGCTGATAAATGGTATAACTCCCCATGCTGTCATTTTTAATTCCAAAGCCGCCGGTTCCTGCTGTTCCGAACGTAACGCAAAGCGCGTCAAATAAAGGCATCTGCCCTATCAAAAGAAGAACAAGCTGAGAAATGGAAAGAAAAATATAAAGTCCGTAAAGCATTTTTGCCGTAGCCCGAACCTTTGGAACCAGCTTGCTGACAGTAGGGCCAGGGCTTTCTGCTCTCATCAGGTTCATATGATAACCGCTGCCTGCGAGAGGAAGGAGACACAAAAGGAAAACCAGCACTCCCATACCGCCGATCCAGTGGGTAAAGCTTCTCCAGAAAAGAATACACCGTGGAAGCTCCTCCACTGAGGCCAGGATACTGGAACCAGTTGTGGTAAATCCGGAAACGGTTTCAAAAAGAGCATCCACTGGATGGGGAATGGTTCCGCTGAGAACAAAGGGAAGAGCCCCCATAATACTCATTATAATCCAAGAAAGAGCCACAGTTACAGAACCCTCTCGAATATAAAACACCTTATTTTCCGGCTGACGCCGGATCAAGGGAAAACCAATGATAAGGCAGAGGGCAATTGTCACAGCAAAAACCCAGCCGCAGGATTCCCCATAAATAATGGCCACAATGCCGGAAGGCACCATCAAGGCTGCTTCCACCACAAGAATCCAGCCAATGATATAAAAGATCATAAGATAATTCATGGAACTGCTCCTTTACTCTTTTATAATATCGCGAATATCATGGAGCCCCTGAAGAGTCGTTACAATAATCACCGTATCTCCCACTTTGATTTTATTCTGTCCCCGGGGAGTTAAAATCAGTCCATTTCGGTTAATGCAGCAGATCAGCAGATTGTCCTTTAAATTAAGCTCCATAAGAGGCACATCTGTAACAGCGGAAGGCTCCCGAATGATAAACTCAAGGGCCTCTGCGCGGCCATCCAGAATCTTGTAAAGAGTTTCCACATTGCTTCCAATAGAATTCTGCCATGCACGAACATACTGGAGAATATAATCCGCAGTTAAATATTTGGGATAGACAACGCTTCCGATATCAAGGCTGTCAATAATATCAGTAAAGGCAATCCTGTTTACCTTTGCAATCGCCTTCGCTTTGGAATGCTTTTTAGCAAAAAGAGACAGAAAAATATTTTCTTCATCCATTCCTGTAAGAGCAATCACAGAATCCGCCGTTTCCAGCCCTTCTTCCAGAAGCAGACTTTCATTGCTTCCGTCTCCCTGTATAATATCCGCGCCGGGAAGCATTTCGCTTAAGTACTCACACCTGTCCGGATTCTGCTCAATAATCCGAACACGAAATCCAATTTTCAAAAGGTTTTGAGTCAGATAATGGGCAATGGTTCCTCCTCCAATAATCAGAGAATTTTTAGCCGCTTTCTTTCTAAGGCCTATCTGATCAAAAAATTTCGCCGTATTTTCCAGAGAACCTACAATAGAAAGAATGTCGTTATCCTGAAGAATAAAGCTTCCGTTTGGTATAACAACCTTTGAATCCCGTTCCACAGCACAGACCAGCACATCTGTTTTCAATCGGTCGATCACATCCACAATTGCCTTGCCGCCAAATCCCACCTGAGGGCTCAAACGGAAACGAAGGAGTTCCACTCTTCCTTTGGCAAACGTATCAATTTTAATTGCAGAGGGGAACTTTAATAGTTTCAAAATTTCCTTTGCGGCCGTGAGTTCAGGATTAATAATCATAGAAATTCCCAGCTGTTTCTGAATAAAACGAATTTCCTGATTATACATAGGATTTCTCACCCTTGCTATAGTCTGACAGCGTCCGGACTTTTTAGCCATAAGGCAACAAAGCAGATTTAATTCATCCGCTCCCGTAACGGCAATAAAAAGATCCGCCTGCTCTACCCCAGCCTCCTGCTGGATATTAAAGCTGGCTCCGTTGCCCACAATTCCCAGAGCGTCAAAACGGTTTGACAGCTCCTCCACCTTCTGATGGTTTAAGTCCACCAGAACAAGGTCATGGTCCTCAGCGCTTAGGCGCTCCGCAAGGCTGGTGCCTACCTTGCCGCACCCTACAATAATAATAATCATATTGGTATCGTTCCTTTGTAAAATCTTAGCTCTGACATCAGAAACAAAACGTTATCCTCTCCTTTCGCTTTCAGAGAATACCTGACCTGATGTCATTGCCATACTAATTATACTATCTTAGGGGAAAAAGTCCATCACTTGTTATCACATAATGGTATTTTGCCATTCTTTTCTATGGTTTATCATAACTGTGGCCGGGAAAATGAGGGTACACGAAAAATGACCAAAAGCAGAAACATCTGCCTCTGGTCATTCTCTCTTTCAAGGAGGTATCCCCGCAATAGGGGAATGGTTTTTCTAAAAACGGGATTTTATTTTAACTGAGCACCGTCTTTAAAGGCATTGCCTACCTTCTGGCCCAGCACATGATAAGCATTGTGCGCCGGCTCAAAGGAAATGGGATGGAATTTTTCAAGGTCAATGGTTCCATCTGCCGCCAAAACACGTTCATCCGCACTGACATTCACAATCTGTCCAATGATGTTGCCATCCTCATTGATTTTTAAAAGCCTGCATTCCATTGCCACTGGAAGTTCATCAATAAGGGGCGCATTCACGTATTCGCTTTTTACTGCATGAAACCCGGCTTTTTCCATTTTTTCCGGTTCTGTATTGGCAGAAGCCATACCCACATAATCAGCCGGAACTACATGTTCCGCATCTGCAAAGCTGACGGTAAAGGCGCCTTTGGCCTTAATATTAGAGGTAGTCTTATGCCCGCCGCTTAAGCAAAGCACCACCTTGTCTCCGTCATATAAGCCGCCCCAGGCCGCATTCATGGCATTGGCTGTTCCATCTTCGTTATAGGTAGCGATAATCAGTACCGGAAGAGGATAGAACCAGGACTTAGATCCAAAATTTTTTCTCATAATGATTCACTCCTTTTTCATCATTGATTATAAATCCTGTACTTATAGATCAGCACTGCTGCCAGGCTGGAAAACAGGGAGAAGGGATAAAAATTTCAAAATATCCTCAGATGTCTTTTTGGAATACATCAGACCATAAGGAATCGTATAGTCCCAGTCGGCTGCAATGGTCACCAGGGAAGGATGCACGTCTTTCCAGCAGTCCAAAGTCAGCATAACATTCTGCGTCCGGGCGCACCGGTTAAATACTTCTATATCATAAAACTGGGGTGTGTCTTCTATTTTTATTTCCGGATGCCTTTCCAGTTCATTTCTGATCTTATCCACAGACCGGGAATCCCCCCGTTTAACCATCATCACAGTCTGACCATACAGATCTTCGATCTTCAGCTGTTTCTTCCCTGCAAGAGGATGTTCCCTTGAGACTCCATAACAGTGACTGCAGGTTCCCAGCTGATAAAAATTACACAGGCTAAGCCACTCAGCAGAATCACAGGCTCCTACAAGGAAATCATATTTCTCTCCCAATGAAGAAATCTCATTTAAAATTCCCTCATGGTTATCTTCAAAGGGAACAATGTGCAGTCTGTATCCAGGAAAATCCTGATTCACCTCATACCAGAGGTCAATAAAAGGCTTGCATGGATTTAAAAGGGAGCTTCCAATACAAAATACAGTTTCTGTGGCTGCTGCCTGCTGTCTGGCTTCCTCAATGGCTTTTGCCGAATAGTCAAATAAATATTTTGCGTGCCGGTAAATCACCTGGCCTGCCGCAGTCAGACGAATTCCCTGATTGGTTCGTTCAAACAGCTTTAAATCCAAATGTTTCTCCAAAGCGTTTATCTGTTTCATCACAGAGGGCGGAGAAATATACAGCCTTTCTGCCGCTTTGTTAAAACTGCCGCAGTCTGCCACAGACACAAAAACAGTTAACTGATGATTGAACAAGTTCATTCCTTCCTTTTATATTACCTTTTAGTTAATACGATATTACAATATTTGTTCTTCCATGTCAAGAAAACCAGGAATAGAATTTAATTGACAGCAAAAATTCAAGAAAGGATTAAGGAGGTATTCTATGCCATATGAATTTTTCAATCCAACCCGCGTCCTTTTTGGGCCAGGACAGTTAAACCACTTGCACGCCCAGACCATGCCGGGCAAAAAGGCAATGGTTGTTATTTCCAACGGTAAATCCACCCGTGAAAGCGGAGCCCTGGACCGCACCTTAAAACAGCTTTCCATGGCAGGCGTTGAAACGGTTCTCTTTGACAAGGTAAGCGCTAACCCATTAAAATCTACGGTAGAGGAAGGCGGGCGATTTGCCAAAAACAATAACTGCGATTTTATCGTTGCTTTAGGCGGCGGCTCAGTCATGGACGCTGCCAAGATTATGGCAATGTACGCGCTCCAGCCTGGGGATCTCTGGGACTATGTTGCCGGATCCACCGGAAAAATGCAGCCCCTGGTAAATCCCACCCTTCCAGTAATTGCCATCACCACTACTGCAGGAACTGGATCGGAGGTAGACCAGTGGGGCGTTGTCACCAATCCGGAGACCAATGAAAAGATTGGCTGCGGCGGTCAGGATAGTTTATTCCCTGTTCTTGCCATTGTAGACCCGGAACTGATGGTTACGGTTCCGCCAAAATTCACGGCTTATCAGGGATTTGATGCTCTCTTCCACTCTACTGAGGGTTATATTTCCAAAGCAAACAGCTTAATGAGCGATATGGTTCAGCTTGCCGCCATTGAAAACATCGGCAAATACCTGGCCCGCGCCGTCAAAGACGGAAACGATCTTGAAGCCCGTGAGCATATTGCCTTTGCTAACACGATGTCCGGATATTCCATGGTCGCAGGCGCCTGTACCAGCGAACATGCCATGGAACATGCTATGAGCGCCTATCATCAGTCCCTTCCCCATGGTGCCGGTCTCATTATGATTTCCAAAGAATATTACACCCATTTTATTAATAAGCATTGCTGTGATCAGCGCTTCATCCGCATGGCTCAGGCACTGGGAAAAACAGATGCCATGGATCCCATGGATTTCGTAACAGCCTTGGCGGATCTTCAGGAGGCCTGCGGCGTAAGCGATCTGAAAATGTCTGATTACGGCATTGCAAAAGAGGAGTGCATGACTCTGGCAAAAAATGCCCGTGCTACTATGGGCGGCCTATTTGCCGCTGATCCTGTTCCCATGTCCGAGGAAGAATGCGCCGCTATTTTTGAAAAAGCATATAAATAAAAGATCACTTATAGGAGGGAAATCACGTGGCACAGCTGATCGCTTATTTTTCCAGAGCAGGTGAAAATTATTACAGCGGCACGCTTAAGACTGTTTCAGTGGGAAATACAGAAGTCGCTGCTAAAACGCTTCAAACGATTACAGGGGCAGATCTGTTTCAAATTGATCCTCTTCTTCCCTATTCCAATGATTACAATCAATGTATCGCCCAAGCCCAGGCAGATCAGAAACGGAACGCAAGACCGGAATTAAAGCGTTATCCGGACAGTCTGGAGTCCTATGACACCATCTATCTGGGCTATCCTAACTACTGGGGTACCATGCCAATGCCGGTGTTTACATTTTTAGAGCACTTTGATTTTACCGGAAAAACCATATATCCATTCTGTACCCACGAGGGCAGCGGCATGGGACGCAGCGAAGAAGATATCCGCCGCCTCTGTCCCGGCGCGAAAGTAGAAAAAGGACTGGCCCTTCACGGAGGCAGTGTAAAAGACGGAGAATCTCTTCTGAGAAAATGGGCTGAAATTGAAAAGGAGCCTTCAAAATGAAAATTCAGTCTGATTCTGCCGGCGCGCCGAAAAGATCTCCCCAAAAAGCAGGTTCAGCTATGAATCCAGCTGCTCCAGCAGCCAATTTACCATTTACAACAAGGAGGAATTTTTATGAAACCAGAAGAAGTAAGTATGTTCCCGGTTGGAGGGAAAAATGAAGCATTTTCCAAATATTTTACAGGACAAAGTTATCTCAGCATGCTGACCACCAAGGGCGTAGCTATTGGCAACGTCACTTTTGAGCCAGGCTGCCGCAATAACTGGCATATTCACCACGCAAAATCAGGCGGCGGACAGATTCTTCTGTGTACTGCCGGCCGAGGCTATTATCAGGAATGGGGCAAAGAGGCAAGAGAACTTCATCCTGGAGATGTGGTAGTAATTCCGGCAGAAGTCAAACACTGGCACGGCGCAGCTTCTGACAGCTGGTTCGCCCATCTTGCTGTTGAGGTTCCCGGGGAAGACACAGCCAATGAATGGTGTGAAGCCGTTTCTGACGAAGAATACAGCAAATTAAAATAGCTCTTAACCAAGCCAAACCATTTAATTTTACATGCTCTGTCTTTCCTTATCCCAAATTGATTATCTATGAGGAATGTCATATTTCTCAGCAAATTAAGACGTTGGAAAATGAATGGGTGCGGAAACTCCCAATACTATATGAACCAAAGCAAAAGAAAGGAAGGTGCAGCCATATGAAAAAAGATGTGATGATATTAACGGGCGCAGGACAGATCGGTATGGCAATTGCCCGCCGTATGGGATATGGAAAGAAAATCATTGTGGGAGATAAAAAACTGGAACACGCACAAGCGATTGCCGAAACCATGAATAGGGCTGGATATGACGTTTTGCCTATGGAAATGGATTTATCTTCAAGGCCGTCTATTCTTTCCATCATTGGTGAAGCACAGGACCATGGAGAAATTACCATGCTGGTCAATGCCGCCGGCGTGTCTCCCAGTCAGGCTCCCATTGAGGCAATATTGAAAGTAGATTTGTATGGGACAGCGGTTCTTCTGGAAGAGGTAGGAAAAGTAATTGCCCCAGGCGGCGTGGGCGTAACCATTTCAAGCCAGTCAGGACACCGTATGAAACAGCTTACTCCAGAGGAGGATGAACAGCTTGCCTGTACGCCCACAGAAGAACTTCTGTCACTGGATATTTTGCAGCCGGAACATATCAAAGACACCCTCCATGCCTATCAAATGGCAAAACGCTGTAATGAAAAACGCGTCATGGCAGAATCTGTAAAATGGGGAAAAAAGGGGGCGCGCATCAACTCTATTTCTCCCGGAATTATTGTCACGCCCCTTGCCCTTGATGAATTCAACGGCCCTCGGGGAGATTTTTATAAAAATATGTTCGCGAAGTGTCCAGCTGGCAGACCTGGTACGGCTGACGAAGTAGCAAATGTGGCCGAACTGCTTATGAGCGATAAAGGAGCATTTATCACGGGAGCCGACTTTCTCATTGATGGCGGCGCCACCGCTTCTTACTTCTATGGCCCGCTGAAACCCTAAAGAGCAGAAATTTTTTTCAAACCTGCTTCTATCCCACAGAATGCACTTCTGGCAGAATTATAAATTATGAAAAATTGGCTTCATTTTTTCGTAAGTGCAAAATTGCGCAAATCCAATTGATTTTAACAATTCTTTTGTTTCTTTAATATACGCGCCTAAATGCTCTGGTTTATGGCTGTCGCTTCCAATGGTAATCACTCTGCCTCCTAATTGGTAATAAAGCCGCAGTATATCCTGGGATGGGGTTGTATCTGCCAGTCCGTATCTGTGGGAAGAAGTATTTACTTCAATACCCTTTCCGTCTTGAATCACCTGTTTCAAAATTTCTTCCACGTATGGTTTGATTTTCTGAAACGGGTAGACTCCATTTTTATCATACCGAACAATTAAATCCACGTGACCCAGTACGCTGTAATTCTTATAATGCCTTACCAGATTCAGCATTTCCTCATAATAGCGCCGGTTATATTCTTTCTGGGTTTTCCCCTTTTGAAAATCCTGTGTCCAGAATTCCTTATCCTCCACCTGATGAACGGATAAAATAATAAAATCAAATGGGTACCTGCCAAACAATGACTCAAACTGAGGAATTGTATGTACTTGCATGCCAAATTCCAAGCCAAGTTTCATTGCAATTCTGTCTCCATATCTGTTCTGCAGTTTTCCAATTTGTTCCATGTATCTGGGATAATCCACATTGGCAAGAGGTTCGCCCTTTCGGTATGTAACATCCCTTCCGGAATCCCAGTCAATTTTTATACCGTAATCCACATGGTCAGTAAAACAAATCTCATCCAATCCCATATGAATTGCATCTTTCACTACCTCCTCCATAGGATATACAGAATCGTCGCTAAATTCTGTGTGTACATGATAATCCGCCAACATATTCCCTCTTCCCCCTTATCTGATATAAACCAATCCATTCATTTATCCTGCAAAGATCAGCCCGTCAAACAGCTCCTCAATATTTTTGCCATCAATTGTATGGGGCCAATTTTCTCCCTTTATCTCAAACTGATATTGGATTCCGTCCCCAGTCTCTGCGGTCACCCGGCTTTTCTCGTCTGTAGCTGTCACAAAAAGTTCTGTTCCCGCTGCAATCCTGGTTTTTTTCTGAAATCCGCTGCCCTCACAGGCAGATATCTCCTGGACAGCAACCACCCGCCAGCGATCCACGGTAAATTCTGTGTCATCAGTCCGGGGCAGGCCGTTCTCTCCAATGCTGTAAAGTTTTCTGATGGGGAAGGTAGAAAAAAGACCGCCTCTGGAGGAAAGCCAGAAGGACTGAGCGTCCATGGGAATGTCTCCGTACATTCCATAGGAAAATTGACTGACTTTCGTGTCTGCTCCCCGCTCTTTCAACTCCTCCAGATCCACAATGTTCAGATAATGGTAATCGTTGTCTGTACGGCAGTCTCCATAGAAATATTTTCTCCCATCTGAATTCTCCATTATCCAGGCAGAGGCTACTCCATAGGTACCATTAAATTCCACACTCTGCCCGTCTGCCCAGAGAACATACATCTGTTCCATATTGCTCACAGTCCCCGGCTCAAGGCGAATAATCTCCTCTGTCTTGTCACCGTCCACATCCAGCTTTCTCTCCTGGTAAGGAAAAAGCTGCCAGACGTTTTCCTCTTCTGCCGGAGTCCACTGTTCTCCAATTCCCACTGTTTTTTCCTCATAGGGAACGGTAACTGTTACAGTTCCCAACGCCCAGGGACCAATTTCGTAAGGAGAAAAATAAACCTTCATGCCGTCTGGCCCCAGCGCCCATGAAAGCTCATAAACACGGCCATTTGCGCTCTCTCCAAGCACCTCACGGCGAACCACATCCTCCCACCCTTGAAAAAGTTCCTCCCTGTATTCTCCGCTGCTTAAGGACTGAACCAAATAGCTGCAAAGCCCATCTAAACTGGATACCACATCTTCCAGTTCCAGCTTTTTTCCGCTTTGACTGTCGTATGTATATCCGGACACAGCAACATTGCCGTGTGCTCCTCCCGTATAGCTGTATACCTGCTCCTGAAACGACAGGACCCGTTGATCCCCTCTCAAAATCTTTGTGTCAAATTGCGTGCAATAAGCTTGAAATCCATGGGGATCCCCATTCCAATGCTCCTGAGCCGCCTCCTTCAGCCGGGATCTTTCACGTTCCAGATCCAGCGCCCTCTGATTGCTGTAATTGGCAAGAGCCTCGTTGAGAGCTTCAAAGCCTGAGTCCCGGACAGACAGCATAGAAGAACTCCCTTTCCACAGCATAAGGGAGGAATCCGTTCCATAATCAGACACAGCGTTTGTTTTCAGAACTACATGAAGCCGGCTGTTTTGAACGGAGTCTCTTTCTATTTCAGCTTCTGTCTGCCCCTCACCGCCATCTTCCGTACGGCCAGATTCTGTCTGATCTTCCTTTTCTTCTCCTCCCCTGCCTCCATTCTCATCTTTCTGCAAATTCTCCTGTCCGGAACTACTCTTTGGACCGCTCCAGCTTTTCCACGAGGTTTCTGTCTCTTTGCAGAACTCCTCTGGATCCACTGACTTCTGTCCTGAACATCCACTAAGTATGAAAGCCAATGCCAGCAGACGGACTGCATATTTTATAAAATAACGTGCGCTTTTTCTTCTCATTTCTCTCCCCCTCTGCACCATACGTTTTCCATATTACCATTGTAGCAGATTTTCCCTGTTATTTCTTTACATACGCTTTAATAATTTCTGTATAATTGTTTGCCATTTTTCTAATCCGTGATAGAATAGAAACGCTGCATAAATCAGCCTAAATTCAATAAATAACCTGACAGGGAGAATGTATTATGAACACACTGGAAAAGCACCCTATGATTCTGATTGTCATTGGAATTATGGGTATCTCATTATCCTCTATCTTAGTAAAATACGCCCAGTCCCCATCTGTTGTCACGGCGGCTTATCGTCTGCTGTGGACAGTTTTCCTGATGACGCCTGCTGTTATTTGTTCCAGTAAACGCCGTCAGGAGCTTCTCTCCATAGATCGAAGGACAATTTTTCTCTGTATTCTCAGCGGCATCTTTCTTGCCCTTCATTTTACAATCTGGTTTGAGTCCTTAAACCATACTTCAGTGGCCAGTTCCACAACAATTGTGTGTACAGAGGTTATCTGGGTAGCTTTGGGGTGGCGTCTGTTTCTCAAAGGACAGCTGACCAAAAAAGTCGGCATAGCCATTGCCGTCACTTTAAGTGGCAGTGTCCTAATTGCTTTATCCGATTCTTCCGGCAGCGGCAGTCATTTATACGGAGATATCCTGGCTCTTCTGGCCGCCATTGCGGTGGCGGTCTATACTCTGATCGGAAGAATCGTCCGCGCCACTGTTTCCACCACCGTATATACCTACCTGGTATACACGGCCTGCGCCATTACCCTTGTCACCATGACGTTTGCCCAGAATCTCACCTTAACCGGATATGGTTTTGGCAGTATTTTTGTAGGCTTACTTCTTGCGGTTTTCTCAACCATTCTGGGGCACAGTATTTTCAGCTGGTGTCTGAAATTTTTATCCCCTGCCTTTGTATCAGCCTCCAAGCTGTGCGAACCAGCTGTCGCTGCTGTATTTGCAGCATTTCTCTTTCACGAAATTCCAAAACCTCTCCAGATATTGGGTGGACTGGTAATCATCGTAGGGGTGATCTATTACTCACGGATTGAGAATCAAACGGCTGGGAATGATGCTTAACTTATAGTGCACCTTAGGGTCTATATGTAATGATATGATTAAAGCCGTATTATCTGCTGCGGCTGTCACAGCAAATACAGCCATGTGTACAGCCGCGGGATACCTTCATCCCGCTTTCTGCCGCCTATATCCCAGCGGGAAAAGCAGCAAAATTAAGTATGACGTCTTTGATACGTCCACGTTCCTGAACTTCTTCTGATCAGATTCTGTATATTGTTTTCTAACCGCTTTCAAGGCAGACGTGATTCCTATGTAATCGACAATCAAACCGTCTTCATTATTTTCAAATCGGACACAAATCTTCATCTCCTAATCATATGTTAAAATTTATAATATCTAATTGTTATAAACGTGAATTTCTCCATAGTAAATTCATATTTCTTTGCTATACTGCAAAAGGTGATTGCTTATGAAAAACATTTTAGTTGTAGAAGACGAACCAGATATTCAAGAATTACTCTGTACTTACCTACAGGATGCCGGGTATGGGACAACCGTCGCTGGGGACGGCGTGGAAGCTATGTCTTTGTTCCAATTACAGACTTTTGATTTGATTCTGCTTGACGTCATGCTCCCTAAGATCGACGGTTTCGGAGTCTGTGAATTAATCCGCCACCAGTCTCAGGTGCCGATCCTAATGCTTACAGCCCTGGATACAGAAGAACAGCAACTACACGGCTTCAGACTGGATATTGACGATTATGTAACGAAGCCTTTCTCCATGCCTATTCTTCTGGAGAAAATTCGTGTTATACTCCGTCGCAGTAATGAACCAGAAGGGGAAAATAGCCTGCACTATCGTGATCTGGTCATGAACCTGAACACCAGAGAAGTTATCCTGGCTGGCAGGCCTTTGGAATTGACTGCGCGGGAATTTGAATTGCTGCATACCTTTTTGTCTGCCCCTGGCCGGGTATTTACCAGAGAAATGCTGCTTGCCAAGCTTTGGGGTTATGATTTTTACGGAGACGAACGGGTGGTTGACAGCCACATCAAAAATCTTCGCCGTAAACTGAAACGAGACTATATAGAAACTATGAGAGGGGTGGGATATCGTGTTGCGAAAGAAACTCGCTGAAAGTCTTACTGCCCGTATCTTCGTCATTACTGCTCTGATTCTTTTGGGCGCTGGAACCATTACCTTTGGTCTGATTGCCTGGGCTACTCCCAATACCTACGCTGCTATTGTTAATGATGAGCTGACTCGGCAGGTAAATACGCTTGTGGAAAAACTGGCCCACACTGCATTGGACGACTGCGGATCATTGCTGGACGAATTCATCCGCTCCTCCAAGGCAAATGCCATACTGATAGGGCCAAACGGCGAGATTACTGAAACTGGCTCTCAGCTTGCCATTCAGCCAGTGTATGAAGATGATACAACGATGGTCACAATATCTGAAGGTGATCCCACTGTTACTTACACCACCGAAGGAACCAAAGCAGATGACACAGTAATTGTCACTATGTCTGAACAGGCTGCGATCACTTCTGATGTACGCTTTAGCGACCGGACAGATCTATACACCCTCTATGTCACCCCACGGGTGGAGGCAGAAAATCTGGTAGTACGAACGCTCGTTCAAATGGCTCCGTGGCTACTATTGGTCCTGCTGGCATTTTCTTTGCTATGTGCCTTTGTATACTCCCGTTATGTTACCCGCCCCATTGTGCGGCTTAGCAGTATCGCAGGTAAAATGGCGAAACTTGACTTCAACTGGTCCTGTGAAGAGACCCGCCGAGATGAGATTGGACAACTTGGCCGCAGTCTGGACGAGATGGCCCGGCGGCTTGACGCAGCTCTGCAGAAATTAAAGGCTTCCAACCATGCCCTGCGCGGAGAAGTCGAGCAGGAACGGGAGCTGGATCGGCAGCGGATGTCATTCTTCTCTGCTGCCTCCCATGAGTTAAAAACACCAGTAACGATCCTGAAGGGTCAGTTGACCGGGATGCTGGAAGGCGTTGGGATCTATAAAGATCGGGACAAATACCTGCTGCGCTCGCTTCAAGTGATAGAACGCATGGAAAATCTAATTAAAGAGATGCTGACCATCTCTCGGATGGAAGCAGGCTCGATTACCGGCAAGAAGGCGCAAGTAGATCTATCTGCTTTGGTAGAACGGCAGCTCTCCTCGGATGCCGAACTTCTGGAACAGCGCAGCCAACACCTGATATCCCAACTGGCACCGGGAATTACCGTTAAAGGAGATCCCTCCCTACTGGGCAAGGCCGTGGGGAACCTACTTTCCAACGCTTCCCTCTACTCCCCCAGTCGCGCCCAGATCCGCGTGTGGTGTGGGAGGCTGGAAGGGCGCCCGGCTCTGACCGTGGAGAACACCGACGCATATATCAGTGAAGACGCTCTGCCCCATCTTTTTGAGGCTTTTTACAGGGAAGAAAACTCCCGAAACCGCAGTACTGGAGGGAGCGGTTTAGGACTCTATCTGGTGAGGATGATTCTGGAACGACATGGAGCGACTTGTGCCATAGAGAATACAGACATGGGAGTAAAAGCGACTGTTCTCTTTTAGCGCACGCAACGGTAGTGAAGAATTTGAACTATTTTCACATTTTGAAGTGACCGCTGAGGTCCCAACCGTTTTGTTCGCAATTACTACATAAAAAATACAGCGGCATTGCCATCTGCGGATCTAAAAAGAAAGTTAATAAACTCACGGGCAGCATGCCGTTGTTGCGATAAATCTCATAGGTGGATTGAGCGTAAAAGGTGACAGCAAAATATGCTGCCTTCCCTTTTATACTACATATCCTCCACACAAAACACATATTATGTCCAAATCCGCTCCATATAGCCCTGGTATTCTTTCTCCATATCAAGCAGAAAGGAACCAAACGATATGGAAATTAACATTCAAAATGTCAGTATGACCTATTCAAACGGGAAACAGGTGCTGAAAAATCTCAACCTCCACCTGAAGTCCCCCAGCCTAATCGGTTTGCTGGGTCCCAACGGCGCAGGTAAATCTACTCTGATGAAACTGTTGGTAGCCGCGCTCATGCCCACGGTCGGCTCCATCCAGATGGACGGCCGGCCACTCGCCAAAACAGACCGGCTCCTAAAAGCAAGACTGGGCTATTTACCCCAAGACTTCGGTTTGTTTGATGAACTGACAGTCACACAATTCCTCGACTATATGGCCACCCTCAAAGGGATACATGATCCCAAACCCGCCATTCAAAAGACAATTCATGCAGTCAATCTGGAGGAGAAAGCGAGAGCAAAGATACGCACCCTCTCCGGCGGCCAGCGCCAGCGAGTGGGAATCGCCCAAGCACTTTTGGGTAATCCTCCCTTCCTGATTTTTGACGAACCCACGGTGGGCCTGGACCCGGAGGAACGCCTCCGCTTTCGCCACCTGTTTTCCCACACTGCGGAGGATCGGCTGGTACTGCTCAGCACCCATATCATTGAAGATGTTCAGTCCGTGTGTGATCAGATCGTGATCATCAATCATGGACAAATTCTATTTACCGGCACACCGGAACAGCTGATCCAAAGTGCCGCCGGCCATGTGGGCGTTTTTTGGGAAAAGGATGAAATTCAGGAAAAAGGACTGCACATCACCGCTCGGGTGAACACCAGTCAGGGTATTCGCTGTCGGGCAATAGCAGACAAACTTCCGTCCTATATACAAGCTGATGAGCCATCGCTGGAGGACGCTTACCTCTACCTCATCTCACGGGAGGTGACACAATGAAAGCATTGTTTCTCTTTCCCCTGGAACTTGGGCGGCTGCTGCAAAGCCGCCTCACCTGGCTTATTGTTTTACTGACATTGATTTCTCCGGTAACAGGTCTTGTTCTTTATAAACCGGCCAAAGCCAGCACGATGCTCACTCTCTATCTCGCCAATCCTGCCATCGCCGGAGGTGTTGTTGGCGGCATCCTGTTCGGTCTGCTCACGGTGTTTGAACTGGATCGCGTCAGCCGCAGCCAGGTAAATGTGCTGATGGATGCAGCGGTGTCCCCGCTGGCCATGGCTCTGGTACGCATGCCGGCTCTGCTGGCAGCGGCAGTACTGACCATGGTTCTCACCATGCTTCTATGGCTTCCTATCAGCTGGGGGATAATCGGCTCGATCTTTAGCATCATGGATTATGTGCTGGCTTATCTGCTCCTCATGGGGCTGGCTTTTCCCCTGTCAATTCTAGCTGCGGCAGCAGCCTATCAGTTCACACAGCGGGCAGATCTGTCCTTGGTACTGTTTGCCGCTTTTGCAGCACTGAGCCTGACGGTCTGGGCAGACAACTGGCAGCTCTGCTGGCTGAATCCCTGCGTGTGGGCGCTGTCGGATGATTTCTCCAACTTTCGCCTTTTCCGCTCAGTGGCCTGGATGCGTCTGACTTGGCTGGCAGCACTGGCCGGGGTATGGGCGGTTTCCTATCTCTGCATCCGGCAATATGGGAAAGGGTTCTTCGGCTCCCTGATCCGGAATATGCGGCGGGCTTACCGTCCCGTCATCGCCTTGGCACTCTTGGCCTGCTCCGGAACCGCTTACGCCGTCCAGCCACTGGTGGACCACAGTAATTCAGACCAGATGGCCATGACCTTTTATGAGATTCCATATGCAGAGAGTGTGGTCTGCACCGGCCGCAGCGCCCAGGTGTTCCCGGACACTTCTGCGGGCTCCATTTCTGGCATAGCATCCTATCAATTCCAGAACACTTCCGGTCAAGAGCAGAATATAGCTTTCGGCGTCAATCCCGGCTACACATTTTCCAATGTACAAGCCAACGGTGAGGATGTACCATTCTCTGTGAGCGATTACCAGGAGTATAACGAGGCCATGCTGGAGGTGACCATTCCTGCCGAAGGACAGATAGAACTGACCATGGCGTACAGCGGGTTCCCCCAGGAGAGCTACAATATGTCCACTATGCAGGGCAGCAAAGAGATCAGTTCCCAATACCTGTGCCTGGAAAACTCCGTCCTTTCTCCACGCCTGATAAATGTGCTTCCGGGTGAAAACGGGTATCCCTCCACCATCGAGATCACGCTGCCCGGTTCCATGACCGTGATCCCCTTTGGGTCCAGTGAAGCGGAGGTGTTGGCGGAACATGACAACGGTACGAAAACCTGGCGTTATGAGGTCAACAGTGCCGGTGGCATCCTCTATGCTGGCGACTACGTCCAAGAGGTCATCCAAGCCGGAGGCATGACCATCGAATTCTACTATGGCCGCAAGCATCAGGCTGTCATGGAGGGCGCCAGGGCGGTGGATGCAGTCAAAGCGGTGGTGGATTACTGCACAGAACACTATGGCTCCTTGTCCTTCGGCACCGGCGAGACACTCAAGCTCATCCAAAGCCGGGTTGTAGGTGGGGGCTATGCTGCCAATGGCGCCAGTCTGATGGACGAGGCGGACTTTACCGCAGACAACCTGGGCAATACCAGCAAGGGCGGCAGTTTTGGTGAAGTCATGATCCACGAACTGGTCCATCAGTGGTGGGGCCTGGGCAATATGTTCGACACCTGGGATGCAACAAGCCCCTGGTCTGCTGAGGGGCTGACTGTCTACACCACCTACCGCATTGTCAAAGAACTGTACGGCAAAGCCTATGCCCAGGAGCATTATATTGACCAGTGGCAGCAGGCGGTGGATGACTACTATCTGGACTTTTATGTGCGCTATCCCAACTATCTTGCGAATCTGCCTGAAGACAAGCAGTTAGAGATCATGGAGAACCTGACGTATGTGCGGCAATACTGCGAGATGCCGCTGAAAATTTTGAAAGCGGAACAATTGATAGGCGGTGAGGAGGCCATAGACCAAATCTTAAACAGTCTGTTTAACAGAGAACCGGATCCTATGTTCCCCTATCTGACCTATCAGAATTTCTTAGATGCCTGTGGGCTAACAGAGGAGGATCTGAACCTTGATTAAAATATTTCAATATGAATGCAAACGCCTGTTGTGGAACAAATTCTTTTTTGGACTTTCGCTGATTTTGCTGTTCTATGGATGGCAGGTGCTAAACAATGCAACGATTCTGGGGGTGTCACATACCGCGCCCTTTTCTCCCTGGAGTTTTGGAGACTACTTAAGCCGTATGGTTCCACTGTTGTGGATGGGAGTGCTGTTTTTTCTAACCTTTTTTACTTCCGGAAAGGCTCGGCGGACGGCTGCACTCACTGATGCAACACCGATACAACCGCAAATATATTCCCTGGTTCGCTG
Source organism: Candidatus Hungatella pullicola (assembly GCA_019114305.1). Taxonomy (GTDB): domain Bacteria; phylum Bacillota; class Clostridia; order Lachnospirales; family Lachnospiraceae; genus Hungatella_B; species Hungatella_B pullicola. The sequence goes on from DXFU01000031.1 coordinate 64,075, forward strand.
TGCCGCGGCTCTGATCGGAACCACTCTCCTGGCTCTGCTATGTGTGGTAGAAGCCGCCATGTTCTATATACGGTATTTTAACTGGTACGCTTTGGGCAGCCTGATGTTTCCGGCGGTGATCACGCTGGTTCCACCGCTGGTTTTTGCCCTTGGCAGCGGCTGGTTGCTGGGAAATCTCCGCTCCTGGTCTCTCTATCCGTGGATGCTGGTACCATTTGTGTTGATGACGCTTCCTCTGCCAGAGGCCTTTGAACTTTGGAACGGAAGTTTCTTTACTGAATATCCCCTTACCCTGGGGGTACTGGATCCACCCTTCGTCTTACCTGTATCAACAGTTATGATTCAGTGTGTGTTATTCATTATAGGTGTGGTTTTGTTAACTTATAAGTCAAATAGATCCATTAAGTTCTAAGATCATTTTGAGATATTTTTAAGATAGGAAAAATCATTAGCCGCTTTCAGGACAGAGCAGTGATACCTTATCTTTCCGTTGGACAGCCTTATATAAATAAAATCTGTACGCCATACCAGATTCGGCGCGTTTACTTGAAACTTCTGCTCTAAAAGGTTAGATTTTGTAGAGATAAGGAATAAAGAATTATCAAAAGATAGAAAAGATATCTTTAAGTGCCATAAGCAATGAGATCATCTCCTATAACCATTGGGAAAGCCCAAAGCTTGAGCAAGTACACCGTTTGCTTGACCGTGCATTTAAGATATTTCCAGATCATAAAGGGCTTATATTTGCCTATATTTCACTCTGGCCAAGGGTGGCAGTACAGCATAAATATTTCCGGAACAAGCTTAAGGAACACGTGATCATACAGTCCATGTCAAGGAAGGGGAACATAGACTACTACACTAACGAGCGTATCCAGGTCAAAACAAAATGGATACCCCCTGTTAAATACAGGAAAGCATCCATGTGTTAAGCCTTGATCATAGTTCCATGTGTCCAGGATTCTGATACATATCAATCTTCCGCTCTTCTTTGCATAAATGAGTTATTAAACTACTTTATTTCAGTCCTTTGCACAGTGGTATCAGGCAAAGCAGAATGATAATTCCAGCTATACCGATCACAATGCCCAGAATCATATTTCCCCATACCATGGAGAAACACATTCCAACTCCCAGGGCAAAAGCGCCTATGATGCCGACAACCGCCGTGAGAACTGCTTTCCCGGTAATCTTAATCGGCTCCTTGTGTTCCATCTTTCTCCATACAAAGATGGTGATCAGCGCAAAGACGATACCCACGCATCCAATGACTGTCCCCGGTGTAAAAGCATCCCACTCCGGAATCATTGCCATACACATTCCCAGTCCAAAAAACAGGCAACTGATAATTCCAAGAATCATTGCAACAAAATTACTCTTCTTCATTTTCGAAGACCTCCTCTTTTTCCTTTTCTTTTTTGTTACAGGCCCATTTTAGATTTCTTTTATTTTGTTTTTGTTTTTAATATGTTTCAGAAATATTAATTGCACTATAAAAGGAACTTGGCTACAATCCCGATGTGCTTGGGAAAATCCGTATTAACGGAATCCGGCAGCATATCAAAAACGAAATCACAAAGTTTGGTGAATTTCATACCGGATATCCTTCTACACGTAAGGCTCCTGTTACCGAACAGCTAAAGGAGGCGCCTCCTAAGCAGGTCATTTCCATACTTCAGAATGAAGTTATCTATCTCCGTCAGGAACTTGACTTTATAAAAAAAATTTTAAGTTCGGACAACCACGGCGGGCGGAGGGAGTAATCATGGGAAGCCCTAACAGCAGATTTGAAATCATTCACGAAGTTCTCTCTCAAACAGATAACCGCCTGAGCGTCACTGCCTTATGTAAGATTGCCGGTGTCTCACGCTCTGGCTATTACAACTGGGTTCGTTCAGCCGACACCAGAGCCAAACGCGAAGCACAAGACAGGGCCGATTTTCAGTTGATCCTGGATGCATATACCTTTCGGGGTTATGATAAAGGTGCCCGCGGGATTTACATGCGGCTCCTTCACATGAATCCGCCGATTACCATGAATCTCAAGAAGATCCGGCGTCTCATGAACAAATATGGCCTCTTCTGTCCAGTACGCAAACCCAACCCATACCGCCGAATGGCAAAAGCTCTGCGTACCAGCAACATAGCAGATAATCTGCTTGACCGCGATTTCACCGGCAAAGGTGCCAGAAAGGTGCTGCTCACAGATATAACATACATCCCCTATAACGGTGTGTTTGCCTATCTGTCCACGGTCCTGGACGCTTATACGCGACAGATCCTGTCGCACGTGCTAAGCGAATCTCTGGAAGTAGACTTTGTTCTAGAAACCATAACTTCGCTTATAAAGAAGCACGGTATGTCCCTGGACACTGAAACACTGATCCACAGCGACCAGGGATGCCACTATACCAGTTATCGATTTATCCAGCTCATCAAAGACTCTGAGCTTCGCCAATCCATGTCGCGTAGAGGAAACTGTTGGGATAATGCGCCTCAGGAAAGTTTCTTCGGTCACATGAAAGATGAGATAGACCTGTCAGAATGTACAAACTTCTCTCAGGTAAAATCCATCATTGATGACTGGATGGATTACTATAATAATGACAGATACCAATGGCAGCTTGCAAAGCTGTCGCCAAACGAGTATTACCAGTACATTACTACCGGTGTATATCCTCTGAGCTGCAAAGCACCAGAGATGTAATACTGATGCCACCTAAACAGTCCATTCCAATGGGCTGTTCAGGAATGCCTCCATCAGGATAACAAATCAACAAATTCAATTTGTCCTTGACATGGGGTACACTTTAATTAAAAAGAGATGTAGAATATTGTCCCACATCTCATCCATTCTTTATTCTTCATTTCTTAAAATAAAAGACTGTTCCCTTTCTTACATATATCGTAAATCTCATTGTACTTCTGCTCAATTAAAGGAGAAAGTTTCTTCCTTCTTAAAACATAGTTCTACATACCCTGATCTTCCCAGATTCTGAGCCGGATTGCTATCCGCTTTCCATCCAAAACAGGGATTGGAAAGTCTGTGTATCCCTTTTGTAATTGCATCTAAATAGCTCTGTCTGTGTTCATTTGAAAGATCGGGTTTCTTCAATAGTTCCGCATAATTTTATATCTCTGCCAGTCCGCTGGGTCTATATAAGGATTTACTTCAATCGGATTCTTCCTCTATTTCAATCCTAAAAACATTAATCACATCAACATCCGGGCAACAAAAAACAATTGAGCCGTCCGGCTGACTTGGCAGCTTTCCACCATATCGTAGGATATCTATATAAGGGAAAGCGACATGCATGGCCATAGGACAAAGGTTGCCTCTTTCAGTATCAAAATCAAAAGTGTCGCCAATCCGATGACCACGATGACATCCCATGTGTCCTTTTTGCTCAATCAAACTGATTTTTATTTTAGGTTTTTTCATCATCAATCTCCTCCAAAAATAGTTCAATAGGAATTCCTTTATACTTATCCGTATAATCCATATTTAAGCGAATAATTTTTTCAAGCTGGTTCATTGCAATCCGCACGCTTTCTGAAAGCCTTCCTGATTTCATATAATGTCCTACGACCATCGACATAAAAGTATCTCCGGTTCCCGGAAAACGCACAGGTATTTCCTCATATGGGATCAACACACACGAATCATCAGGCGAGTTTTTTACCACAGTAAACATCTTTCCGTTAATATTTGTGCTTGTAATAACAATAGCTTTTGCTCCAAGTTTATGTAACTGCTTTGCAATACATTCAATCTCAAACTTTGAATAAATGTTTTTGATAGTATGACCGGACAAAAAACATGCCTCTGTAATATTGGGAACAATCACGTCTGCGGTGGAACACAGTCGTTTCATATATGTAACAGTTTCATCTGTTACTCCATTATATCGTTTTCCATCATCCCCCATAATGGGATCAACAAAAATCAAAGTACCTGTTTTCCTTTGCTCTTTGCAGTATTCATATACAAGGGACGATTGCTTTTCCGAAACAATAAATCCTGTACATATTGCGTCAAAAGAGAACATGAGTTTCTTCCATACCTGAAGGGTATTTTGCATATATTCTGTGGTATCCAAAATATCAAACCGACCGTAATCCAGAGTATTGGAAACAAGCGCAGTAGGCAAGTTAAAGGTTTCAAATTTCAGATAAGAAAAAACAGGAATCATAACGGACAAAGCAACCTTACCATACCCCGCCATATCATTAATCAATAAAATCTGAGTTTGTTTTCTACTTTCCATTGCCATATTCCTCAATTTGTGAAATAGCAAAGTTTATGATGCACTTTCATCAGATGATGAATGCGTTTGGGGTCATTCTGGTTAAAGCGCATCATCTCCAGCTCAAGTATATCAATTCTTTTTGTATGATTCATAAATTCCTCCTATTCCATTTCCTGTTTCAAACAGAGATCCAGCAGTTCTGTTCCTCCTTTTGTCTGAAAAATTTCTTTGATAAATTTTATCTTGTCGCGATCAGGTCGGTTTTCGTAGCAGTTCACAATAAGATCCGCCTCTATCAAAAGCTGTAAAAGCCTGCTTCTTGGCTTATCATAGTCATGGTGGCAATTAACCAATTCAATAATCTTAGGGATATAAGATGGAAGATAGTTGGCTGCTTTCAAAAAACGCCTCACAAGGAAGGGGGCTACCTGCTTCTGTTTGTCTTGACTGGCATTCCCATTATAATGCTCCTTGCAATATTTGATGGCAATATCATGCAAAATAGCTGCCGCCTGTAAAATTTGCTGTTCTTCAACTGAAATTTTTTCTTGCTCACCAAGCAGTTTTGCCAATGCATAAACTTTGAGTATATGCTGTGTACGCCTGCAATGGCCGTCTTCATAGCACAGCACACTGTGTAAAAGATAGGCTTCGTTATTGATCACGTTGATAAGTATCCTTTCATAAAATAATTTGTATATTTCAATAAAAAACTTACTAAATTTCTGATTATCTTTTCATAAGCTGGTAAATGTCGGTATAGCCTGTATTTTAGGGCTTTATCGGCATTTTCCGTTTGGAAGATACATTGCAAAAGCTGGCATTTACCAGCATGAAAATGCAACC
>DXFU01000032.1 GCA_019114305.1 Candidatus Hungatella pullicola
ATTTCGCTATCCCTTCTTCTCGCCTATACCTCGCGATACAAACCTTGGGAGTCGCTATGGGGTTCGTCGGCAACTACGCCCCTTGTGGACTTTCACCACAGACTGACGGCATGCCCGTCATACATAAAAAAACAGCGCGGCGCCTTAACAAGGCACCGCACTGCCTGAAAACAGATCAGATTATTCCAGATATTTCTTTAATGTAGCTCTTACCGCTCCTGCATTCTGAATTTCTTCCAGGAACATGCTTTCAACCAATTCACCAATGCCTGCCTGATACAAATCAATACCGAAAATAGAGGCGTTGGACAATAAAGGCTTTAACTGTCCGCTGTAGGTCTCCGGCTTGCCAGCCTCTACTCCTGACAGCATTTCTGTCAGCTGAGGCAGCATAGGATCGGAAGAACGTTCGAAGGTCTTCAAATTATCATCTGTTCCCAAAAGGTAACGGCACCAGCCTGCAATAGCCAGAGGAATAAATTGAAGCTTTTTAGCGTCTCCATCTCTCTCTACATAAGATTTAATTGTCTCACCATAACGGATTCCCACTTTCTGTGAAGTATCGCAGGCAATTCTCTGAGGCGCATCTGGAATGAACGGATTTGGCAGCCGGTCATAGATTACCTCTGACGCAAACTTCTCCGGGGAAAGGATTCCAGGATCTGTTACAACCGGCATACCTTCTACCAGACCAATTTTCTCCACCAAAGTCTTTAAATTGTCATCCTTCATCTCTGCCGCAATGGATGTATATCCAAGAAGGCATCCATAAACGGCCAAAGCCGTATGAAGAGGATTGAGACAGGTAGTTACTTTCATCCGCTCTACCTTATTTACAGTATCCCTATCTGTCATATAAACTCCTGCTTCTTCCAGCTTCGGTCTGCCATTGGGGAAGTGATCCTCCACAACCAGGTACTGGGGCCCTTCCGCGTTAATAAACGGAGCGATATAAGTATTTTTTGAGGTTACAACCGGCTGCATATTGGCAATTCCCGCCTTCTCCAGCTCATTTGCAATATCAGTACTTGGACGGGGCGTAATCTTATCAATCATAGACCACGGGAAGGACACTTTGGTCTCATCTTCCAGATATGCCAGAAATTCCTGGGAAACCATCTCTCTCTGAAACCATTCTCTGGCTGTAGTAACTACAGACTGTTTCAGCTTCTCTCCATTATGGGAACAGTTATCCATGCTGACCATAGCTACAGGAGCAGCGCCGTTTAAAAATCTGTGGTAAAGAAGAGCACACACAACCGCCATAGCTCCTTTTGGTGCTTTCGGACCGTTTTCCATGTCCGTTTTGATAAATGGAAGATACTCTCCGTCTGCTCCTCTCAGTCCGTATCCCTTTTCAGTTATAGTAAAGGATGCCATCTGCAGAGAAGGATTGGCAAATATTTCCTTCAGGCGATTCCAGGATTCTTCACAGGAAGAATCTGCCTTTATTCCATCAGCCAGGGAACCGATTACCTTTTTATCTGTGCTTCCGTCTGCCTTTAACGTCACCAGAAGAGCCAGATTATCAAAAGGTGCATACATTTTGTCAATTACATCATAATCAAACGTCTCGGCAGCAATAATTCCTTTATCCGCCAGTCCCTTTTCCAACAGTTCTTCCTGAAGGTTGGCAATAAATCCACGAAATATATTGCCTGCGCCGAAATGAACCCAGACAGGTGCTTTTTTTGTTGCCTCTGCCACAGCCTGTCTGTCATATCCAGGAACAGAAATTCCCAGTTTTTCCCAAGCCTGTCTGTCTTTTAATCCCTCAACCGTCAAATACATTCTAAATACCTCCTGCTTTATTTTAATTTATTTATAAGCCGCAGACTGCCGCCTATATTTTTATCATCTTGATACCTGTCAAATACCGCTTTTGCAGGTTTCCAGAAAATCTTCCTGAAAAACCGCTCCATTTCTTCGCTCCTCTTCCTGACTATCGGAAAAAAGGCCCGGATATTTTTCCCTCAGCCCTCTCTCCTGTTCTGTCATACAGCTGATATGAACGCGAAATACAGAAATAAGCTGTTTCAGATTTCTTTCTTCTGCAGCCAGAATTATCTCTTGATGCTGCCGGATAACATTGCCGCTGATTCCCTGATCTGTAATAGTCAGAAGCCTGATTCTATGATAATCTCCTCCGTGAGCGCTTAGGATCTGATAACTGTAATCCAATCCTGCCCTATGGTAGAAGACAGAGTGAAATTTTCCGTCTTCCCGGAAAAACTCTCTGCTGTCTCCTGTCTGTAATAAAATTTTCTGTCTTTCAACTGACTTTCTCAGCTGCCTGAACTCTTCCTCTCCCGCCTTTTCCAGGAAACGTTCCAACACCCGTTCTTCCACACAGCCCCGCAGAAATCTTTCCTCTTCCGCTTTTTCCATACTGATTTTTGACACCATAGTTCCCCGCTGAGGCAGAAACACTGCCAGTCCCTCCTTGGACAGACGGATAACAGCCTCACGAACCGGCGTTCTGCCGGCTTTATACCCATCACAAATATCCTTCAGACTTATAATCATTCCAGGACGAAGCCTTAAGTCCAGTATATCATTTCTTAACTGCTCATATACATTGATTCCTTCCACCTGGTCCTGCACCTCTTTTTGTCCTACTGCCTGTCTTTTTTTATAGCCTCCCAAAGTCCCTGAAGATATACAGCCCCCAAAGCTCTGTCATAAAGTCCATACCCCGGCATAGAAACTTCTCCCCAAATGGCTCTTCCGTGATCCGGCCGGATTATGCCGTCAAATCCTGTCTCATACAGAGTTTTCATAATTTCATACATATCCATGGATCCGTCTTCGGATAGGTGAGCTGCCTCCTCAAAATCTCTATCTGAATTATACCTTAAATTCCTTACGTGTGCAAAGGGGATTCTGCCTTTGGCAGATCGGATAATCTGACAGATATCGTTTTTCGGATTGGAACCAAGAGAACCGGTGCACAGAGTGAGACCATTGTAAGGCTTGTCCACTGCCTTTAAAAGCCGCTCAATATGATCTTTGTCTGTAATAATTCTTGGCAGGCCAAAAATAGGCCAGGCCGGATCATCGGGGTGAATGCCCATATGAATATTGTACTTTTCACAGACAGGCCCGATTGCCTTTAAGAAATACACAAGATTTTGAAACAGCTTTTCCTCATCTATATCTCTGTACATGGCAAATAATGCTTCCAGCCGGTCCATTCGCTCCGGTTCCCAACCTGGCATCACATATCCGTTAGACATAGCTTCAATGGATTCTCTCATATGTTGCGGATCAATTTTATCAATTATATCCTGATTGTATGCCAAAACTGTGGATCCGTCCGCTCTTACTCTTGCCAGATCAGAACGGGTCCAGTCAAAGACGGGCATGAAATTATAGCACACCATGGTAATGCCTTCCTGTCCCAGACATTCCAAAGTGGCAATATAGTTATCTATATACTCGTCCCGTCTTCCCCCTCCTGTTTTAATGTCGTCATGGACATTTACAGACTCAATCCCATAAATAGAAAGCCCAGCATCTTCAACTGTTTCTTTTAACCTGTGTATGTCTTCCTTCTTCCACGCCTCTCCCGGCTGTGTCCCGTACAGTGTGGTAATGACTCCCTTTACTCCTGGAATCTGGCGTATCTGTTCCAGGGTCACACTGTCATACCCCGGACCATACCATCGAAACGACATTTGCATTGTCTCTGCCTCCTTCTTGCTAACCATAAACTTAACACTAATATACTAGCACTAATATATCAGTATGTACAGAAAAATTTTCCTTTGCATACTCTCTTTTCCTTCTCCATATATTAGATGGAAGAATGAAAAGGAATGATGGTTGTGAATCTAAAACAAATACTTGGAATGGGAGCCCTCTTTGTCTGCGCCTTTTTTGCAGGACAGTATACGGCAGTCCTCTCCCATTCTCTTGAGGTCTATGAAGCTTCTGCGGAGGGCAGCTGGGGCCTAAGCTTTCAGGAGGAAGGCAAAACACCTGTGGCCAATGCGTCCGCAGACTATTTGAAAAATTTTAACGCTTATTACGCAGAGAACACCGAAGAAAAAAAACTGTACCTTACCTTTGATGCTGGATATGAAAACGGCAATACGGCAGCAATTCTGGACGCACTGAAAAAGCACAATGCGCCTGCCGCCTTCTTTGTTGTTGGAAATTACATAGAAACTGCTCCGGAACTGGTAAAACGGATGACAGAGGAAGGTCATATTGTAGCAAACCATACGTTCCATCATCCGGATATGTCTAAAATATCAGATATGACTTCTTTTCAAAAAGAACTGACTCAGCTGGAAGAAATGTATCAGGAAGTAACTGGACAGCCTATGAAAAAATACTATCGCCCGCCTCAGGGCAAATACAGCCAAACAAACCTCCAAATGGCTAAGGATCTGGGGTATCAAACCTTTTTCTGGAGTCTTGCTTATGTAGACTGGTATCAGGATAAGCAGCCGACAAAAGAGGAAGCCTTTGACAAACTTCTTGGACGAATTCATCCAGGAGCCATCGTTCTTCTCCACAGCACCTCTTCCACAAATGCCCGGATTCTTGATGAACTGCTGACTAAATGGGAAGAGATGGGCTATACCTTCCATTCCCTGGACGAACTGACCGCTCTTTAAATGCTTACATGTCTGACTTCGCAGTTTCCCATTGCGAAATCAGCAAATTCCTCGTTCTCCATGTCCTGAAAATAATTGCACATAACACGGCAGATACCGTTATGAGAGGCTACCAGTATGGATTTATCCGGATACGTTTCTCTGATATCCTGCAAAAAGGAATACACCCTGGCCGCCACATCCATAAAGGATTCTCCTTGGGGATACCTGGCAAAAAAGCGCCGTTTCTCCCTCTGGTATGCCTCCTGCCTTCTGTCTGTTCCCTCAAATTCTCCAAAGCACATTTCAATGAGCCTGTCATCGGTGAGACAGGGAATCCCATGGCTGTCAGCCACTGTCTTTCCTGTGACCCAGGCTCTGGACAGTGGGGAGGTAATGACCAGATCCAACGGAGTGTCCTTTAAAACCTCCGCCAATTTCTCCGCCTGACGGATTCCCTCCTCATTTAACGGAATATCGGTTCTTCCCTGTACCTTGTTCTCTACGTTCCACACTGTCTGTCCATGACGAACAATATAAAGCTCCATATATCCTCCTATTCCCGGCCCTGAGCGAGAGCATAGACTCTTTGAATATGAATGCCCAGAAAACCAGTCTCTTCTTTTGCCATCTGTTTTCCCAGTTCCTTCTCCATGTCACGGCAGATTCGGTCAGCCAGGTGGTAGGCCTTGGGAAAATTTTCTCTGGCATAATCTTCCAAATCCAGATTTACTTTCTCTCCTTTGCAGGTACGCATAATCATATATCGAATATGACTTACCAGCCGGCTGTACCCAAGGGTATGAGGAGGCACCTGGATCCCAAGTCCCTCCTCTATATTCAAAACGCACTTTTTGACCAAGCGAGCCATAATCAGCGACTGCTCCACATTTTCCTCTGACAGTGCCGAGTGAATATGCAGAGTAATATACCCTACCTCATCTTCCGGAATTTTACAGCCTGTTTCTTTTTCAATTATCTCTCTGCCCTTCAATGCCACTTGATACTCCTGCTCAAACAAAGCCTGGATATCCTGAGTGAAGGGATTGGGAAGTTCTTTTCCCTCCCTGACTCTTTTTACCGCCAAAGCAATATGATCTGCCAGAGGAAGAAGAATATCATGATTTACCTGGCGAAATACCTGTTCCGCCGTCTCAATAATCTTTCCTGTCACTTCTAGAAACACAGGATCCATTCCATTGACAACCTTGAGGGCTGATTCCTGTTCCCTTCTGGTCTCAGCCGTATAAACAGAAGCTCCGTCTATATGGTCAAACCTCTGACCTGTCTTTTTCCCAAAGCCGGCTCCATTGCCAAGGAAAATCACTTCTTTTCCAGCCTCCATATCAATGGCCAGAACCCCATTATTATTTAGTATCTTGACTACACGATACATATTCTTCTTCCTTCCCTGCCAGATTTACCCCAATTCCGCGGCTTCGTCCAGGGCCTGTACAGAAGAGGCAGTAACGGTAATCTCCTCTCCTTCCTTCAAACTGGTAAAGACAGCCAGACAAACATCGGATGGCGCATGTTCCCGTATATATTGTAAATCAAACTCCAGCAGTTTGTCACCTTTTTTTACAGAATCTCCATCTTTTACAAAAACTTCAAATCCCTGTCCTTCCAGCTTCACCGTATCCACTCCAATGTGAAGAAGATATTCTATGCCATCCTCTGTTTTAAGACCGACTGCATGTTTTGTGGGGAAAACAAACAATACCTGCCCATCTTCAGGAGCAACAACCGTTCCATTTTCAGGTACTACAAGGTAACCGTCTCCCATCATCTTTCCGGCAAAGGCAGGATCCGGAGCTTCTGTAATAGGTTTTACCTGGCCGGTAAACGGAGAACAGAGAGGTCTTTTAGCTGCTTTTTGACCAGCATTGTCTCCATCCTTCCTTGGGGTTTTCTCCGGCTCCTTGGACAATTCCTCCTTCAGGGAAACAGACGAACTCGTTTTTGTCTCCGTTTTCTTCTCTGTTTCCCGGCTGCAGCCGGCATCATATTCTTCATCAGGAGCAGTCTCCAGATAAGCTTCCAGATTTGCTTTTATTACTGTAACAGACGGCCCATAAATCACCTGAATTCCCTGTCCCTTTTTGATCACGCCTACAGCTCCCGTCTGCTTCAGCATTTTTTCATCTACCAGCTCAGATTTTGCCACAGAACAGCGAAGCCTTGTGGCGCAGCAGTCTACTGAAGTGATATTCTTTCTGCCTCCCAGGGCATTGGCAATGGATTTGCTTATATCCTCTTTGCTTGCAGAAGCAGAAGCTTTTCTGGCGTTAACGTCTGCCTTGGTATACAATTTAGTCTCCTCGTCATCATCTTCTCTTCCCGGAGTTTTTAAATCAAACTTTTTGATTAAGAAAGAAAAGATAAAATAATACAGAAAGAAATAGATAATACCCACTGGAATAATTCTCAGCCAGCTGGTTTTCTCATTTCCCTGAAGAACACCGAAAATAAACAGATCCAGAAGTCCGCCGGAGAAAGTCAGTCCCACAGCAATATTCAGCATATGAGCAATCATATAAGCTGCTCCTGCCAATACTACCTGCACCACAAACAGCATAGGCGCTACAAATAAGAAAGAAAATTCAATGGGTTCTGTAATACCCGTAAGCATACAGGTGAGAGCAGCCGAGAGAAGAAGTCCTCCCGCTGCTTTCTTTTTCTCCGTTCTGGCGCAGCGGTACATAGCCAAAGCCGCTCCCGGAAGTCCAAAAATCATAAAGATAAATTCGCCGGAGAAATATCTGGTTGCGTCCGCGCTGAAATGAGCCACATTGGAGGAAGCCAGCTGAGCAAAGAAAATATTCTGTCCCCCCTGAACCAGATTGCCGTCAATTACCATACTTCCGCCCACTGCTGTCTGCCAAAACGGAAGATAGAATACATGGTGAAGTCCAAATGGTATTAATGCTCTCTTCACAATACCAAAAATCAGCGTTCCGATATAACCGGTTCCTGTTACCAAACCGCCAAGGGCGAAAATCCCATTCTGCACCACAGGCCAGATGAAATACATTCCGATGCCCACAAGCAGATAGACCACTGTAGATATAATTGGAACAAAACGGGAACCTCCAAAAAAGGATAACGCGTTGGGAAGAACAATCTTATGAAACCGATTGTGGAGAGCCGCCACTCCAAGGCCTACAATAATTCCTCCAAATACCCCCATCTGAAGTGTCTGCATACCGCATACATTGGCAATGGTTCCGTCTAATACCCATTCCGCAACAGTTCCGTCTTCCAATACCTGGCCGTTTAAAATCAGCACAGCATTGATGGATACATGCATAACGAAAAAGGCGATGAGGGCTGACAGTGCAGCTACTTCTTTCTCTGCCTTGGCCATTCCAATGGCTACGCCTACTGCAAAAATCAGAGGCAGATTGTCAAAAATAATATTCCCAGCCTTCGTCATAATCATTAGAAGACCATGAAGCAATGTCCCGTCTCCCAGAATACGTTCCAGGTGATAAGTGGCAATGGTGGTCTCATTGGTAAAGGAGCTTCCAATTCCCAAAAGCAGGCCAGCCACGGGAAGAATGGCAATGGGAAGCATAAAACTTCGTCCAATTCTCTGAAGAACACTGAAGATCTTGTCTTTCATACTCATATCATCCTTTCATTTGCATAAGGCTATAGCTTTTGCTGCTGGAAAAAGAAAAGGCATTAACCATTTGAATAGACCTTACCCACTGTCTACCAAATAGTTAATGCCTGCATTACCAGTAACACACTATAACCAGATTCATATTTGCTTATGTAAAGTATAAACAATTTCCCTCTGTTTGTCAATTCCTTTTTGTACGTTTTTCATAATTTCTCTGTTTTTCGGTATATTTGTCTCTCTACATCAGAACCAGACACCATACCGGAATGGACAGAAGAGTCAGCAGTGTGGAGAAAACCACCAATTTTGTTCCAAAAACATAATCTCCCCCATATTTTGCCGCCAATATGGCGGTGGTGCTTCCTGCCGGCATACTTGCCAAAAGAACGCTGGTTCCCGTAATCACAGAATCCACATGAAACAGCCGGCAGCCCATAAACAAAATCAGCGGAATCAAAACAATTCGGATGGCGCAGAAATACAGAATATCCGGTGTAAAGACACTTCTGAAATCTTCAATCTCAGCAATAAAACAACCAATCAAAAGCATAGTCAGCGGGGTGGTACATCTTCCAACCATAGTCACTGTATTCTCTACAAATCCGGGAAGTGAAATCCCCGTAATCATAAGGAAGAGACCTAAATACAGGCCGATCATACAAGGATGGAGCACTACCTTCTTCACCGCTGCCTTTTTGTCCGTTTTATCAGTGAAAAGAGCAATTCCCGCTGACCACATCACCACTCGCAAAGGGATACAGTACACAGAAGCATACATCAATCCAATGCTTCCGTAAACTCCCTCCGCCACCGGGTTACCCAAAAATCCTGCATTGGAGACCAGTGTACCGTACTGAAATACTTTCTTCTTCCCAGGCTCATATTTGTTGTAGGCTGCCATATTGACCAAATAGCTTACAATCTGGGCGCAGACACCTACAATCAAAACCGTAACCAGTTTTCCCAGTACATCAGCATTAAATTCCGACCGAAAAGATGTGACAATATTACATGGAAGAATCAAACTAAGTACCATATCTGTCATTACCCCTTTGGTTTCCGGAGGAAAAATATTTTTTTTCCTCATGAGAAATCCGGTAACAACCAAAAGAAACATTGTTCCCTGCAGCAGCCACATACTGTCTAAATTCATTTTCCTCTCTCCTCCGGCAAAAACAAAACCAGCCAAAAAAACTGCCGGCGCGCTGTTTACGCCCTTAGTTCTATTAGTCTTTCCTATTTTATTTTAGAAGGGAAAAACAATTCCGTCAATATTTTGTTTCTATTGTTAAAACAATATTGACAATTGTTTCAATCAGTGATATTATATTTTTGTTCGCGGGAGTGCTGGAATTGGCAGACAGGCAAGACTAAGGATCTTGTGGGTGTATGCTCGTGTGGGTTCAAGTCCCATCTCCCGCATACATATTATTCCTCGATAGCTCAGTCGGTAGAGCAAACGGCTGTTAACCGTTGGGTCGTAGGTTCGAGTCCTACTCGGGGAGCTGAAAAAAGACAGAACAGGATCATTCCTGATCTGTCTTTTTTCATATCGCCAATTCATCGGCGGATTCCCCTTCCGGTCAGTAAAAAATAGGCTTCGCCTATTCAACTCCCCTGCCCCTCAATCATGAGGGGATAGGGGGTTTTCTTTTGTTACTTTTTCTTGCATAATAGTCTTATGAACATCTTACAAAGAATCTTTGCAGACCATTATGAAGAAATTAAATATACTCTTCATCCCAGAGAAACTGAGATGGAAAATATCAATAA